>NZ_JBIWNY010000028.1:0-129588 GCF_044767465.1 Streptomyces sp. NPDC101237
GGGCCAGGCCGAGGATGTCGCAGAGCCGCTTCACGCCGTGTCGGCGCTGGTGATCGTCAACGAACTGGTAGCGGTTCACCAGCGCGTCTCCGTTGCGAAATACCGGGCCGCCTTGCGGAGAATGTCGCGTTCTTCCTCCAGCTCACGGATCCTCTTGCGGGCGGCGGCCAGCTCCGCCTGAACCGCGTCGCCGACGGCCTGCGAGGCGGCCGACGGTGCGGGGTGGGCGCCGGCTCGGTGCCCATCAGCGGCCCGGATCCCAGTTCCTCAGCGTCTCGGTGTTCACCCCGAGATCACCGGCGACCGACTTGATCGTCGCTCCCGGCCTCGACCGGTACAACGCGACCGCGTCCGCCTTGAACTCGGCGGGGTAATGCTTCATCCCCACAGGGGACTCCGTTCTCCTGGACCATCAAGATCCAAGTGTCTCCGGTGTCCAAGATCCGGGGTCAAGGCCCAGGGACGCCGTCACCCGTTACCTCAACACCCAACGCCCCCACCACTCAACGGAGTTACCGCCGCCGTTGATCCCGACCAGGTGCGGGCCGCCCCGCGACTACTGCACCGCTACGGTCTGCTCACCGACCACGCTCAGGCCGGTTCCCGCGCGGTGCGGCTGCACGCTCTGACCGCGCGAGCCGTACGCGAGTGCACTCCCGATGCCACAGTGCCAGCGGTCGTGAAAACCGCCGTCGACTCATTGAGAGAACTATGCAACGAGGCCTCCTGGTTCGACCGTGAGACGACAGCCGTACTGCGCACCAACATCGACAGCGTCGATGCATGCGCCGGAGACCTGCTGTGGACGGTCGAAGGCCACTACCTCCTGCGCTGGACTCTGCGCAGTCTGATCAGTGCCGGCCTCGCCACCGCAGCAGTCCCCGACGGGCAGCGGCTGACCGGCCTCAGCGAACAACTGTTGGGCCGCACTCACCCCATGACCCTCATCACTCGACGCGATCTCGCATGGGCCTCCTTCCTCGCCCGCCGTCACAAGGACGCCTTCACACTCCTGCAGGAGGACTTTCCCCACCAGGACGCGCGGCTGGCCCGTGAACGGCAGGAACCCTCTCCAGCTGCCAATGGGCGTGTCCATGCCGTTGCACTGCTGGAGGACACCGCTGCTGTCCGTGCGCGGCTGTTGGGTCCCGAAGACCCCGCAACCCTGGAATGCCACGTCAATCTCGCCGTCCTGTACTGGTCGCGAGGCGACAGGTCGAGGGCCACTGCCCTGCTGGAACAATCCCTCATCGGCTGCCAGACAGCCTTCGGTGCCCACCATCCGTACACCGTCTCGGTGAGCGACCGCCTGTCCCTCTGGCTAGAGCAGCACAAGAGGCGCTGGTGGAGCCGCACGCGCAGCCGGCCCCATCCGATCCGACCGGCGAAGACTGGCGGCTCAGTGACGTGATGACGTGGCAGGTCTGGCGAGCAGGACCAGACGGTCGACGTCCAGGCCCCAGGGTTCGTCGATGTGCGGTCGCTGTAAGGCACAAGTCCCCCGCTCAGCGCGCAACTGGGCTCCGAAGCCCCTGACCCACGACTGCTTCGGCAACCGCGCAAACCCTACAGAGGTTCTCAAGGCTGTCAGGGAATCTCAGATAGATCGAGGGATCGCACCTCAGACCTCTTCAACGCCTCAGGCCACACATACACGCTCCGTTAGATACGCAGCTCATCAGGCGACATCTAACTATCAAGATCAATCTCATACCCAGATAGGGACCACAGCCGAGAGAACATCAGACGATCTCACGCGCCTCTGATGAGACGAGAACCCACACTACCCACAGACGGCGCCCTCGGGGTGCATCACCTGCCGACGGCAGTGGCCCGGATCGGTCTGCGGCCGGGCAACCCGGTGCGCGTCAGCCCGACGGCATGGTGGATCGGAATTTCCTGGACTTCGTATGGTCCGAGGTCTTCCCGAAAAGCCTCGCCCATTCGCCGACGAAGTTCGTCGGATTTTTCCACGAAGGCGAACTGATCCGCGATCCTGCCGAATATTCCGACGCGAGCGATGTTCGCTATGAGGTTTTCGAGATAGTAGGCATGACCCCTGTGGCGGGGAGGCGAAGGATCCGTCTCCTCGCCACAGGGTGGAGCGACGTCAGGAAAGTTCCGGTCACATCCTACTAGTCACCGTCGGAGACAACCGCAGTCAGAGCTACTATTCGAAATGAACAGTAAACCGCTCGTCCCACCCGAATTCTTCATCCTGCGCCTGCACCCGCAGCAATAGATTGCGAATCGAATCAAAGGACCGCTCCCCCATCGAGATTCTACTTTCGCTCGAGTTGCGCCAGATGACTTGAACCGGCCTCTCAATGTCCGTCGATAGGATATCCCAAAGAGCGTCCAGATTCGGGCGATAGTAGGATCCGAGGTTAAGTGCGCTAGCCATAGCAGAATGGAATTCGCTTACGGTGCGAATATGCGTTCCGTCGATTTCTAGCAGCATCGCCTTCACTTCCAATTCTCTATTTGATAGAAGGACTCGTAATGGTCACTTGTGACATAGGCGAGTCCATCATTCGAATAAAGGAGACGAGTGCCCGGCTGCTTGGCGCGCGTCCGGCTGGAATCGATGCCAATGTCAGCCTCGTACCATTTTCGTCCACTCGCAGACGGAAGTATACCATCAGAATTCTCGAAAGCATCCCCCCCGAGTTGAGCCCCAGGGATTTTATTCCCCAGCGCTTTTCCGGGCCTCCACCCCTGAGCCATCGCCTCTTTCTTAGTAACATAGATTGCCGGGAGATTTCCAGTGCTTCTGAGACTTCCCACCGCATCATTGGCGAGTTCGGCCGTAGCCAGATCCCGCTTTAGGGCGGCAGCTCCTGCGGCGGACAGTGCCCCGGTGCCCCCGACCACCGCACTCCCGCCGGATGCCCCGCCGGTCACCATCTCGGCGATTTCCGCGGCGCACACCGGCGCGGTGGCCAGGCATCCTTCTCCGAGGGCGACGGCAACCGGTGCGGCAACCACGGCCGCCGCCACGACCGAGACGACGCCCAGTACTATTTTCTGCCAGGTTGCGAGCTTCCCTGTGTCAGGAAGGTCGTTGGCATTCGGGTCGTAGTTGGGATTGGTTCCCATGGCCCAGCACGATTTACACTGCCACCCCTCCTTCTCCTGAGGCTTCGGGTCGGGCCCCTTCTTGAAGACCACCGTCGCCGACTTGACGCCTCCGACCGTGTGGACGGTGACGGTCATGGTGCCGCTACCGGTTCCGCCACCTGCCTTCTGATACTGGAACGACTGGCTATAGATCTGGGTGGAGACGTATGTCCATCCGCCCTTGCCGTTCGCCTCCAGGTGGTCGTAATCGGTTCCGCCCTTACCGTTACTGCATCCGTACTCGCAGGCCGTGACCGGTCGCAGACCGGTGGGGTCGGACTTGGTAACAGGGGTGTTGTTCGCGTAGGCGTAGCCGTTCAACGACTCGTGGTCGTCCGGGGCCAGAACCGGGTCGGCCGATAGAAAGCGGCCGGTGGTCGGATCGTACTCGCGGGCGGCGAGGTGGGTCAGGCCCGTTTCGGCGTCGGCGGGTTTGCCTAGGAAGCCCTTGTCATCGGGCCACGCGGACGGTGCCGTGCCACGTGCCTCACCGAACGGCTTGGTGTAGCGGCGGGTGATGGACTGGGTTGTGGCGTCCACCGCCATCGACGCGGTGCCGTGGTGGTCGTCGACCATCCAGGACAGTCCGGATTCTGTACGGACCGCCGTGGCGTCGCCGGCGGCGTAGTAGCGCTGGGCCGTGAACTTCTTGGCGGCCGAATCGTAGTGGAGTTCCTGTCCGGCCAGGTAGAGGACTGTCTCCGCCGGGCCGCGGCGGATCAGCAGGTCACCGTTCGCGTCGTACAGGTAGTCGGTGGTCTTGGTACCTTCGGTGAGCTGGGTCAGCTCTCCTTCGATGTCCCAGTCAAGGCTCTGCGCTGTGCCTGTCGGGTCGTACCGCTTGGTGGTGTTGCCCTGCTCGTCGTACTCGTACGACTTGGCCGCGGCGGTGCCGACCGTGACCGAGGTCATCGTGTGGGGCTGGCCGGCGCCGGAGGCATTGACGGTGGGGTAGCCGTAGGACGTGGTGGTGTTACCGCCGGCCTTGTGCTCGATCTGCGTGTCGCGCAGGCCGCCGGGCTTGTAGGTCCAGCTGGTCCAGTACGGGGCCGGGCCGCCGAGCGCGGATGCCGAGCGGGCGGTGGCGCAGTCGTTGGAGGTCGGGGTCCATGCTTCGGTGAGGCGGCGGTAGCCGTCGTAGGCGAAGCACTGGGTGTCCTTGCCATTCGCCTGATCGGTGACCGACTTGACGTTGCCGGTGGCGTCGTAGGCGTAGTCGACGTCGCTGGTGTGCCCGGTGTTGGTCTGGTCGACGGTGTGGGTGTTGGTCAGACGGCGAGTGCCGTCCTCGTACTGGTTGAAGACCTGGAGCTGCTTCGCTCCGGTGGAGGTGCCCAGACGGGTCTCCTGGATCTCGCCGTACGGGGAGTAGCCGATGTTCTGGACGTAGTCGGTTATGCCGTCGGTGCCGGTGAGCATGCCGAGGTTGTTGTAGCTGTTGGTGACGGTCTCGGCCGGAAGGCCGGCTGCTGCGGGCATCGAGGTGGACTGGACCGTGCCGTCGATGTTGTAGGTGGTCGAGGTGGTGAAGGTCGGCGACGCGCCGGCGGCGGTCAGGGCGGTGGCCAGGGGGTCGCTGGCGGCGATGACGGTCTTGGTGCCCTTGGGACGGCCGAGTGCGTCGTAGCCGGTGATCACCTGGGAGTAAATCTTGCCGGTGGTGCCGCCGACGTAGCGGATCGCGGCGGTCGGCTGTCCCTTGGCCAGGGTGTCGTAGGTGAACTTCGTCAGCTGGTGGGTGGTGTCCTTCGTCCCGTCCCAGGTGCCGGTCTTGCGTCCGAGCTCGTCGTAGTCGGTGATCAGGGTCTGGGAGACGCCTTTGAGGGTGGAGGTGACCGTGGTCGGCTGGTCGGCGTCGTTGTAGAGGGTGTCGACCTGGCCCGTGTCCGGGTCGGTCGAGTTGGTCTTACGGCCGCGCAGGTCATACCCGTAGGTCCACACGGCTCCGTCCGGGCCGGTCAGCTTCTTGAGCTGACCGCCGGCGGTGTACTCATACAGGGTGCGCGTGTAGTCGCTGCCCGTGGGGGCGGGGCCGCCGTACTCGCGGCGCTCGGTGACCCGGCCGCGGGCGTCGGTGATCGTCAGGGTGCCGGTGCCGCCTGCGGCGGCGGTGACGGCGGTGCGGTCGCCTTGGTCGTCGGTCTTGGTGCGCCACTTCTCCTGGTCGTAGACCCGGAAGATTGATTCGGTGGCGCGTCCGGCGGCGTCGTAGACCGTCTCGGTGGAGGCGGGGACGGAGCCGGGGAAGGTGTTGGCCAGGGTGCCTGACGGGGCGTTGTTGTCGTGGACCTGGGCGTTGGACATGTAGGCCAGGCCATGGTCGTCGTAGAGGGTCTCGGAGATCACCCGGCCGCCGTCCGGCGCGGGGACCTGCTTCTGTCGGGACCGCAGCAGGCCGTCGAAGATCTCGTAGGAGCTGTTGTAGGTCTTCCCGTCGGCCTTGAGGGCGTCGGTGCGGACCCAGGTTTCCTTGTCGTTGTTGATGCTGTACGCGTAGACAATGCTCTCTGCATCACCCAGAGCTCGCGAACGGTTCGGCATCCAGACCGACTTGAGACGGCCGAGCGCGTCGAAGGCCCATTCGGTGACGTTGCCGTTGGGGTCGGTGGTCTTGGTGGCGGTGCCCCAGGCCGGGTCCACCACGCTGGTGGAGGCAAAGAGCTTGGGGTCCGTTGTGGTCTTGGACGTCATCGGGCCGTAGCCGGTGTCGTCGGGGACGTAGGTGGTCCTGACCGTCTGGTTCACAGCGTTCGTCGCGGTGAGCGGGCGGCCCAGTTTGTCGTAGGTGGCACCCGAGACCTGCTGGTAGACGGGCTTCTTGTCGACGCTGCCGTAGCTGGCGACCCGGTAGGAGGCGGTGATCTCGCCCTTGGTGGGCGCCGCTCCGACCGCCTGGCTGTCGTAGGCCGTGGTGGTGTCAGAGATGACGTCGTCGGGGACGGTCGGCGTGGTCGCGCAGGGAACCGAGTAGGTCTCGGTGCGTGAGACCGTGTTCACCAGCCAGGCCGTGGTGTTGCGGGCGTAGCTGGTCTTGACGCACGTCTCGTCGCCGCTCTTGCCGGCGTCGCCGCTGTCCTCGACGGTCATCGGCATGCCGTACGTGGGGTCGTACGTGGTCTTCTGGGTGGTCGTGCGGGTGCCGGTGGAGGTTTTGGTGCGGGTAACGGTCTCGCCGGCCTGGACGATCCAGGCGTCGGTGGTGCCCCAGGTGTAGGTGTGGCTGCCGGTCTTGTGGGACCAGGGGGTGTTGATGGTGCCGCTGAGTTCTTCGGTGCCGTTGTAGACGATGGTCTCGCGGACGAAGCCGGCGTACTGGCGGGAGTCGTCGATCGCGGTGCCGGTGGAGTCGGTGACCTTTTCGACCCGGGCGGTGCCGTCGAGTTCCTTCTCTCCGTTCAGTCCGCGCATGTAGAGCGTGGACTTCTTCGATCGCGGGCCCTCGGAGTCGCCGGAGGTCTCGACGACCCTTCCGTAGCCGCGCCACTGCGACCAGGTGCGGTTGGAGGCCTTGGTCAGGCCCTCGTCGTCGGCGTAGCCCCAGCCGGCGCCGCCTTGGTAGTCGTAGTACTTCTCACCGGTGTCGCCGTGGCCGTAGGGGTCGTCCTGGAGGACGGACGTGACGACGTACTTGTGGAACCAGTCGATGACCGGGGTCGCACCGGACTGGGACCACTTGACCGGGTAGCAGCGGCGGGTGTTCTTGTCGATGTCCGCCGGCATGCTCCTGCCCCAGATGCAGTCCGGATCGGAGTAGTTGACGGTGAGGGTCGAACCGGTCTCGGACTTGATCGTGCGTACTCGCCACTTGATGTAGCGCAGGGTGTCCGGGCCGCTGCCCTCGACGTGGTTGGACAGCTGGATGCCGCCGAAGACGACCGGCGGCATGGCGGCTGTGGTGGTGTAGGCCTTGCCGGTGTTCTGGATGGACTTCAGCCACAGGCTCGGCGAGGAGGCGTCACCGGTGTCGGGGAAGTCCTGGTCCAGATGCCAGGTGTCCACGTCGCGCTGGGTGGTTCCGGTGCCGGTCCACACCGAGGTGGTGATGTCGGTGAGGCGCTTGCGGGTGAAGAAGGCCGGGCCGATCTGGGTGGTGCACTTCGTGCTGGCCGCGCAGATCATGTCGTAGGGCACGTCTGGCCAGTTGGCTTTGGTGTCCTTGGTCAGGCTGGTGCACGAGGTCAGGCAGCGCTCGGCGTAAGTGAAGCGGACCTGCTGGGATGCCGGTTTGCTGTAGATCAGGGTGTTGCGCTGGCCGTAGTCGATGCGCTTGAGGTAGCCGCCGCGGGTGTAGCTGGTGCCGTTGACGGTGGTGTCGGCGTTCTTGGAGTAGTAGTTCGTCTCCTTGGTGTACCAGTACGAGGACACGTTGTCGTGGGGGTCGACGACGTAGTCCAGGTTCCAGCGCCAGGCCTGGTTGCAGGAGGAGTCGGCGAAGCCGGTGGACTTGTAGCAGGGCTCGCTGGGGTTGTTGCCGAAGACGGGGACGGTCCATACGGAGTTGGTGACCGGGTCGTCATCGGCGGTGTCGGTGGTTCCCTTGTCGCTCCACCCGGGCAGCCGCTGCTTGCCGAAGAAGTACTGGATGCCGGAGGCGTCCGTGACCTTCCAGTACTCGGTGTTGTCGTCCCCGTTGCCGGTGGCCCCGGTCAGGTGCTCGACGCGGGTGCCGTCCTCGTTCTTCGCCTTCCAGCTGCCGCCGGACGCCTGGGAGAGGGCAGCGGTCTCACAGGCCGCCTTGTCCGCGCAGGTGTTGACCAGCTCGACGGCCTTGCCGTTGAGGACGAGCGTGGCATTGGCGTACTTCCAGCACAGGTCGTCCTTGCCGGTCTCGCCGTCGTCCTTGCAGGAGGCGTACTTGCGCTCGATGTAGGACTCGGTGAGGGAGAAGCCTTCACCGATGACCGAGGTCTGGCTGTTCTCACCGGCCGTCCGCCCGTCCACGGAGCCCGAGTTGTAGGAGATGGACAGGTTCGGGGCCGGGCCGGCGGTGGCCGGGGGGACCCGCAGCGGGTAGTTCCAGGTGAAGTCACCTGTGCTGCCGCCAGCCTCCCAGGTCGCGGTCGGGGACAGGGATGTGGCGCCGTAGTCGCCGCCTCCGCCCGAGCTGCCAGCTGCTGCCGCGAGCAGCATGGGTGTCCCGGCCTTCAGGGTGCTGGCGGAGATGGTGCCTGTCAGGGTCTGTGACTGCGCGTCGTTGTCCGCGCCGGTTATGGGCTTCTGGGTTCGGCAGGACTTCTTCGCCGGGGTGGTCAGTGCACACGCCGGGAGTGTCACCAGGTGCAGGCGGGGGCCGAAGTTGCCGCCGTACGCGTCGGAGAAAGAGGAATAGTCGACGGAGACGCGGAGCCTGTCGGTGTCGCCGGCGGACTTTCCAGACGCGGTGCCCGGGTCGACGGTGAGTAGGACGCCGTTGACGCCCGCCTTCTTCGCTGCCGACTGTGGGTATACGCGGAGCGCTACCTTCTCGGCCGGGCCGGTGTCCTTCCCACCGGATCTGACCTTCGCCCCTTTCTTGGCAACGGGCGTCTGGGCAAGCTCCACGTCGAGTCCACCGACGGCGACCGAGGTACTGCCCGCCGCCGGAACGTTGACGGTGGCTGATCCAGTCTTCGGCCAGGCGGCTTTCTTCAGTCGTTCACGCGTCTTGCGGGCGGCGGGCGCGGCCTTGTCCCTCGGCGCCTTGGACACGCCCGGTCTGAGCACGCCCACCTTGTCGGTCTTCGCGTCGGGCCGATCCTCCAGCGGCTTGCGGGCCGCCGAAGGCTGGGCCTGTGCAGCGAAGTCGTAGCCCGAGGGGACGACGACCTGTGGCAGGACGGCGAGGGAAAGGACCAGCGCGCCACGGCTGAGCCAGTGGCGTACGGCAGCTCCTGGCAGGAGTGGACGCAAGGGTGATGCAGACAATGATTTCCCTGTTTCGTGGATAGAGGCAGAGTCGTCCGGGGGACGACTGGTCCCCCGAGGACGCCGGGGCTCGACAGCGCTCCGGTGAGGAGTGCGCAGTGGTGTGAGCGGAGCAGCGATGGGGGGCAAGGGCGGCCACGGAGGGCCGCCGTTGCCCCTGGTTGTTATCGCTGTTCGGCGTTGCGCCGGTTGGCGATGGTGTCGGTGGAGGTGGCGCCGACCCAGACGCGGACGCTGTCGATCGATCCGGGGAAGTAGCGGGCGGCGGCGCCGTTGATCTTCGCCCGGCCGATCTCGATCGCCCCGGAGCCCTGCCAGGGAGCCGAGAACGGGATACCGTCCCCGGCGCCCATCAGCGCGCTGTCGACGTAGAGCTTGAGTCCGCCGAGCTTGGAGGTGTCCTCAGGATCGGCCGCAGCCTGAGCGTCGTAGACGACCGTCAGCATGACGGGAACGCCGAGCGCGGCAGTGTTGAACGCGGTGGACTCGCTCTTCGTCCAGGCCGCACCGGTGCCGTCCTTGTCGGGACGGCCGAACGTCCACCGGCCCTGGGCACTGCCCGCCGGCTGCTCGTACCAGACACCCCAGGACGACTGGCTGGTCCCCGACTGGCCGAACACCTGCACCGCGTACGACTTGCTGGTGTCGGCGAGCTTCGCGGGGTCCAGCGTGACCCAGGCAGTCGCGGTGAACGAACCGGAGTCGTCAACGACCGGGCCCGTCGCGGTGGCGTATGCGCTGGTGCCGTTCAGGGTCATCGTCTGCGTGGTGGTGACCTCTTCGCCGATGTCCGGGTCGCCCGTGGTGATCTGAGTGAGCGCGGCCCCGTTGAGAGTGAGGTTACGGCCGAAACCGCTGGTGTCCTTCACCGTCGTGCCGGTCGCGTTCGCCATGTCCGTGGCATCCCACTTGGCGACGAGCGCGGGAACCGGGTCGCCGGCGGTGCCGTCGCTGATGTCCTCGTCCTCCAGCCAGGCCTCGTGGGCGACCTCGGTGTCCGCGAGGGCTCGGGACCAGACCTTGACCTCGTCGATGGTTCCGGAGAAATACTCCTTGCCGGTCGCGGCATGCCACAGCCGCCCGACCTGGAGGGCACCGGACGCCTTCCACGGAGTGACGGGGAACGCCACCGGTGCGGTCTGCGGGACACCGTTGACGTAGAGCTGGATGGTGTTCGCCGCCGCGTCGAAGACGCCCGTCAGGTGCGTCCAGGCGTTGAGAACCGGCGGCTTGGTACCGACCGAACGGGTGATCTCCGGAGAGGTGACGTCCGTCTGGTGCCGGTTGAAGATCCAGGCGTTGTAGGCGGTTGAGTAGTACAGCTGGAACCCGGAGGCGTTTGTGCCGGCCTGGGACAGGACCGTGTAGTTGACGTCCTTCTTCGTCAGGCGCGCCCAGGCCGAGACGGTGAAGGACTTGGTGGTGTCCAGCACAGCTCCGGAGCTGGTCATGTAAGCGCTCGTGCCGTTGAACTTGGCCGCGCCGGAACCGCTGCGTGCCAGGGTGTCCCATGTGTCGCCCGAACTGGTCAGCGGGTGCTGGGTGGCTTCAGTGGCGTCGGTGAGGGTGTTGTCCAAGTGCCAGATTCCGGCAGGTTTTTCCCCGCCTTTCACCAGGAAGCTGTAGTAGCCGGTCTGGGAGCTGTGGTTCGCCGCGTCGTAGGCGAAGACCTGGAGCGTGTTCTCACCAGCCTGGTCCGGCGGGATCGACTTGGTGGTGGAACCGCCCTTGGCGACGGGGATCGGGTCGGAGATTTTCCCGCTGTTCAGCTTCCACTTGTAGCTGACGACGTCCGACTGGACTCCGGCCGCGACCGGGTCGCTGTCCCCGGGGCTGAAGGTGAACGTGCCCGGGGTGCCCACCCCGCCCGCAGCGGGGTTGGTCTCGGCCGGTTTGTAGTCGGTGCTCGTCACCACGGGAGGCGGGGGTGAGTCGGTGTCGACCCGGAAGTAGCACCACGAAGACCAGTCCGAGTCCAGGATGCCCGTGTCACCCCGGTCCGTCTTGTAGTACGCCTGCGTCTTGACCCGCATCCGGTAATCCGCCTGCGGAGTCAGCAAACTGGTGGTCGCGTTGCGCGCCGCATTGTCTGCCACCCACGTGGCGTCCGGGGAGGCCGCGGACCAGATGCGGGTGGAGCCGTCGGCCTTCCACACCTCGAACATGGCACGCAACTGGGCGCTGGAGCCGTCGGTGGACTGCACCGTGGCCAGCATCTTCGGCTGCTTGGCCCCGGTGACAAAGGCAGAGGCGGAGGTGTTGCAGGCCTGCCCCGCGTTGCCCTGCTGCACACCGTACGGGGTCGGCTTGTCCGGGTAGGACACGTACGTCACCGACAGCGTCGCGTCGTTGCGGAACCGTGCCCAGGAGGCCGCGTTGGACTCGTCATGCGCGGTCAACGAGAACGTGATCTGAGGATCCTTGTTCGCGGCGGCCGAAGCGAGCGTGGGGGTCAGATTCTCGTTCGTCTCCTCACCCACGTTGTCGCTGAAGCGCACCCAGTTCGCCGGCTGCGACGGGCTGCACAGAGAACCCCGCCCGTAGGCCACGTTCTGGTCACCCATCAGGTCGTCCGCCGTGGGGCGGCTGGACCAGGTGGTGCTGGAGGAGATGGTCTTGGTGACATGGCTCAGGTCGTACCAGTGCCGATCACAGGTGAACGTCCAGACCTGGTACACCTCCAGCGTCGCGTCCAGGACCTTCTTGCCGTAAATCGAGGACAACGGGTACTCGAAGTACATGCGCTGGGTGTACGGGGTGTTCGAGCAGAGATAGCCGGCGTAGTTGGAGCAGCGCCCCACCCCCTTGTCCCCGTCGAACTTCCAGTACTTGGTGCCGTTGGAAGCCAGCGCCGTCCAGTCCCCCAGCACGACGCCCTTGGTCGGCGGGTCGATGAAGAGCGGGAAGACAGTGTCCGCGCCATGGAGCAGGACCGGGTCAGGCGTGATCTCCAGGGTGGAGCCGGCCAGCTTGAGGGGGAGCTCACTCGACGCGTCGCCGCTGCCGGGGCCCTCGGTAGGGGCGGGCTCGCCCTTGGCTGCGGCCACCGGAATGGAGTCCCCGGCCCCGGAAGCCTGGGAAGCGGTCCGCATCAGCTGAGTGCCGGCACCGGACGGGCCTGTCGGGCTGTCCCCCGCCGAGTCCCACATCCGCCCCGCCGGACTCTCAAAGACCGGTGTGCCGTCGGCGTCGTTGGCGGCGAAGCCACCGTCGGCGGTCGGAGCGATGTCCAGCCCGGCGCCAGAAACGGTCATCCTGATCGTCGCCAGCGCCGGATTCCTGGCCGCCTCTGCCGTCTTGACTACCAGCACCGAGGTGTAGCCAGTGCTCAGCGCGGTCAGCCGCAGGTCAACGTCGGGGAGGACTCCGGGATAGGTGGCGGTGGCACCGTCGAGTCGGGGCTCAGGGAGCGTGGTGGGCCAGCCCAGCTTCAGCTCGTGCCCGTCGTCCTTCAGCGTGACCAGCCCGTCGCCACTGCCGCCGCCCGAGAAGACGAGGTCGGTGGTCGTGTTCTTCGCCCGCACCAAGCCTTCGCCGTCCCGTACCAGGTTGGTGTCGACGGGGGCCCAGGCACCGTCATCCTCACGCGCACGCACCGGAGCGGCGCTCATCTCCTGGGTGAATGTGCCGTCCGGATTGGCAAAGGTCTGGGACGACTCGGTGGTCGCCGCGTCAACGGCCACACGCACACCGGTTTCCGCCGCGAGAGCGCTCGCCTTCGACTCCGGAGTGGGATCGGCTGCTGCTGCGGTCACCCCGTCATCGGCGAGCGCCTGCGTCGCGCCCGCAACCCCGACCGCCGGGACCATACCCCCCAGGAGCGCGGCAATTACCGCCCCGCTTCGCATCCCCTGGCGCCAGCCATGCCGACGTTGTCGCGTGAACACGACCCCACCCCGTCCTTAAATTTTTCTTACCAAGAGCTGTGAGGATCATGTGTGGATCTTGAGTGATGGTCAACGGTGTCGTCCGTCACGTTGACCTTGTTCCACCGTGGCGGTAACGCGCGTCGACCTGACTCTTTAGCCTGACGAGACGCCACATGCATGCGATGCCGGCCCCGGCGCGAGCCAGCTGCACAGGGCCGCCCGGGCCAGTCCGGGGACCTGGGGGGCCGACTCTCCTGATGGTGTGAGCTTGTCGTTTAACCAAAGGCATTCGGCGGGGACGCGGCAACGGTGACCTGGGCGGTCCAGGACCCAGGTTCCCGGGGCGGATCCCAGGTCACGTCGACGCGCGCTTCGTGAAAGTCGTGCGCGAGTCCCACCACCATGGCCGCCGCGGCGGCCCGTGCCTCAGCTGGGTCGGCATTGACCGGAACGTCGGTGAGGCGCCCGCAATGCATCCCGCCGTCCACGGTGAGGACACTGTGGCGCCAGCCTTCCGGCGTCACGAGCAGGGTGATGCCTTTCGGCATGCCGAAAGGAGGTCGCCTCTTCTTCTCCCGCTTCCGTCTCACCATGGAGCCATCCAACCTGGTCGGCTTCCTGACGTTTCAGGCGGGCGGGACTTCAGGTGCCCCGCGGCGGGGCTTGGTGCCGACTTTGTGGTGGGCGGGACGGCTGAACGCCTCGCCGGTGGCGAGCACTCGCCCGACGTCGTGGCGGGTGGCCGGTCGCTGGTTCTTCGAGCTGGCGGCCTGCCTGGTCCGGGGCGGGATGGTTTCGGTGCACCAGCCGGGGAACCGGTCTTCGCGTGCAGGTTCCTGAACACTCTGCGGACGCGGACCGGCGTGAGCCTGTTCGGCTCGGTCGGCTTCTCCCAGGGCCTTCGGAGGTCGGTGGCCAGCGGTCGGGCGAGTCGGAGCTGGGCATAGGCAGCGATCACGAGCCAGGTCCACCGGTCGGCCGCTTCCGAGCTGCGGAGTCGGGGCTGGGTCCAGCCGAGGGTCTGCTTGAACAGACGGAATGTGTGCTCGATGTCGAAGCGGCGAAGGAAGGACTGCCAGCAGCGGTCGACGTCCACTGTGGTGGCGCCGGTGCCCGACCACCACAGCCAGACCGGCTTGTTGACCCCGCCGCTGGGCAGCTTCTGAACGACCAGGCGGATGACGGTCCCCTCGATGAGCGGCAGCGGTCCGTCGTGGTCGAGCCATGCGGCCCGGCGGGTCAGCCGCGGGTGCAGCCGGTCCCACGCCTGCGCGGTCGCCTTCCCGTAGAGCCGGGTGTCCGTGACCGTCACGGCCTGCTCGGCGCCCCAGGTTGCGGGATCGCCGAATACGAACTCGCCGCCGTGCTTGGGCGGCCGGCCGCCCTTGGGGTTGGCCAGGTGGAACTCTTCGCGGGAGGGTGTCGGACGCCGCATCACCCGGTCTGAACTGAGCCGGCCGAGGATCTCGACGGGCAGGCCATCCAGCAGGTGGGCGATGCGCGGGGCGTCGTATCCGGCGTCCAGCACGACCAGGACCTCCGGGTCACCCGGCCGCCACTGGCCCGCGGCGACCAACCGCTCGATGACCTGACGGATCTGCACTGTGGTCACCGCGGCGACGTCGGCGCCAGGCTGCAGGCGGACCGCGTCCAGCACCACCGTCCAGGACGTGCGGCCGGTCTCCAGCGCGGCCACCACCGAATACGGCCAGCCGGGCACCATCTGATGCTTGCCCTCACCCCGCCCGAAGGTGTGGCAAAAGGCCCGGTCAGCACACGTGTTGGCGTCCGGGCGCAGCCACGGCGAGACATCCACCGCCAGCACGAGCCGACCGTCCGCCGCCCGTGGCAATGGCACCCCAGCCAGGGCACGACGCAGCCGGGCAACATCGATCCGGCCCTGGTTGAGTCCGCCGTACATCGCTCCGTGCCCACGACGATGCTCGGGAGCGAGTGCGAGATCAACCAGCGTCCGCACCGGCCCGTCCGTGCACAGCAGTGCGTCGCATAACTCGAACAACGCGTCGCCCCGCACGGTCAGAGACGCGTACAACTCCGACCGGAAGTGTGACACTTCCGCGAGCGAATCCCGCAGGACGCCCTGATGCACCAAACTCACGACCACGGCCTTCGCGCTGATCCACTCTGTGACGGAGCACAGGATCAGACGGGGGCCGCCTACGTGTCCGCTGAAGTGCGAAAACGCTGATCAAGTTCGAATCACGTTCGACGCCGGTCGTTAAACGACAAGCTCAGAAGTTGTCACCAACGGGACCGGCTGAGATGGCGAACGGAAACGGCCGAAGCAGCCTGGTTGTCACAACCCAGGCATCCGACTTGTCGCCTGCGCTCATTCGGCAGTCTTTCTGTCACCAGTAACGAAGATCGGGAGCCTCTGGCTGTCTGCGGCGCCACCCGAGAAGGTGACGCGTCACATCGAAAAGATCACCTCCTGATGAACCGGAGACATCACCCGACTGGCGCATGTCTCGCACGGGGAACTGAACGAGCTGTCCGCACACGTGCGGCTGACGGCAGGCACGGGCGGGACACGGCCGTACGCGAAGGCGCTACTGCGGTGTTGCGTGTCCTTGTGAGCCGCTGAGCTGCGCAAATACTGGGAGGGGCCGGTCCGCCGACCGATTCCTCGATGTGCCGTCTGCTCCAACCCTCCTACCGCCGGATCGCACTCCAAAGGTCCCGACGCCACCAACAGCACACAAGGCGCTGGAAGGGCTGCACAGCCTACTTGCCAGGAATGTGCGACATGATGCTTTTGCCCCCCTCCCCTCCCGCGAGGAGCACGACCGTGTCCGAAAAGACCGAGGCCCCCGTCACGCCGTTCACCATCGGCGACCCGCTCGACTCTCCCTCCCGCCGGGTCGAGGTACCGGACTTCGACGAGGAGTGGACCGTCGACGGTGGATTCACCTGGGTGTTCTACGGCGAGGGCAACACCTCCCTGACCCGGCCGGTGATCATCGCCGATGGCTTCAACCACGGCAGGAGCAAGCTCAAGGAGCTCTACGAGTTCCTGGAGGGCGAGGACTACTCCTTCATCAGCGAACTCCGCCGGCGCCACAAGGACGTGATCCTGCTCGGCTTCGACAACCGCACCGACTCCATCCTGACCAACTCGAAGGCGGTCGAGGGGACCATCCGTGAGGCGATCAACCGTCGCTCGGGCAACGAGCGGCTGATCGTCGGCGGCTTCAGCATGGGCGGCCTCATCGCGCGCTACACCCTCGCGCGGATGGAGACCGACTTCCACGAGAACGAGCATCAGACGGGCGTGTACTTCTCGTTCGACACCCCGCACCGCGGTGCCTCCATCCCCCTCGGCGTCCAGGCGTTCGCCTACCTGCTCCCCTACGGCCTGGACCTCAAGCCCCACCCCTTCGAGCAGCAGATGAACAGCCCGGCCGCACGGCAGATGCTCTGGCAGCACTACGACAAGAAGACCCAGAAGATCGGGGTGGCCCCCGAACGCACCGCGCTGCTCAACGAGCTTGACCGGGTCGGCCAGTGGCCGCGGATCCCGCGCAAGCTGGCCGTCGCCAACGGCCGCGGCGACGGCATCGGCCTGCCCGACGTCAAGCCCGGTGAGGTCGCGCTGCGGCTCGAGGTCCGCTACCCCGGCACCACCTTCTACGCTCAGGCGCAGGGCGACGACGTGACGGTCGCCTACCTGAAGCGGGCGTTCCCTGCGACCGAGCGGACCATCCCGACCAGCGGCTTCCCGGAACTGGACGGCGCACCGGGCGGCACGCTCGCGACGTACGAGATCCTCGCCCACTCGATGACCGAGGCCGGCGGCGAGGCCGACCTGCGGTATCCGCACGTGTGCTTCGTCCCCTCGGTCAGCGCGATCGACATCTCGGACTTCGCACGCCAGGAGGACCTGTACGCAAAGGTCGATGACCTGAACCCCGACCAGAGCGGCCTGGACGAGTTCCGCTGCTCGTCCACGACGACCCCGCACACCCTCCCGACCGAGGAGCTGTGCACCTGGCTGCTGGACCGGTTCTAGCCACCCCGGCCGCCCGGCGGACGGTTGGCGGGAAAGGCCGCAGCGGAACATCTGCATGGTTCGGGCCGCGTGGGCCACTTCGAGCATCGAAGTGGCCCACGGAAGCGATTGTGGCCGCTCTGCCAGAGCCGGTCGTCTCAACAGGGCACGGCAGACGAGGCTTTGGCCGTCGTCTCGAAAGCGCGGCCGGATCCGCCCTGAGCCTCCAAACGCGGAGGCAGCTGCAACCGAGCTCCATCATGCTCCGGGAGAGATGCTGGAAGCAGCTCGGCCCGCTCGTCACCTTTGCCGCGGGAAAGCCCGCATAGCCACGTACCTGGGGGGCGCTGACCCACCGGGCTGAGGCGCAGCAGTCCTTCCAGCACGCGGCGAGGCCCGCTCTGGGATTCTCTGACCAGGCGGGTGCCAGTCAACTGGTGACAACGCCCCTGCCAACGTGACAACTATCGTGCCTCGGCTCATCGGTCCGGGCTCGTGGGCTGTTCGGGAGAGGCCGCTACAGGTCGAACTCGAGGTGTTCGGCGTCGGTGAACCGGACCTCCTCCAGGGAGCCGGCGCGGCGGCCGCCGTCCTGGAAGTAGACCTCCTTGAGCGCTTCGGCCGCGATCTCCCGGAGCTCCTGGTCGTGGCACCGGCCTCCTGGGCGTCGAAGAGGCGGGCGGCGTAGCGGGGCGGCAGGGCGACGGTCAGGTGCCGGATGCGGTCCTGGTCCGTCGACCCGATCGGCGCGGTGTAGCCCATGCGGGCGCGGGTGTCGATGACGATGCCGCCGGTCGTCGCGGCCTTCTGCCGGGCCTTGGCCCGGATCTGGGGCTGCCAGCGCTTGGTCACCTCGCGCTCCAGGCGGGCGGCGAGGTCGGCGCGCGGCTTCTTGGACTTGCCCGCCACGTACCGCTCGACCTGCCGCTGGGACATGCCGAGCAGGTCGGCGACGGCCTTCGTGCCGCCGAGCTGCTTGACCATGTACCGCATCTGCGGGCCCGCGGACTCGGGTGCGGGGCGGGTGAACGCCTTCTGCACCGCCTTGTCCAGGCCGTCCCCGAACATGCTCATCGCCGGCGTGCTCCCCTACTCGCCGTTGTCGACGTCGGTGACGGTGCCGTCCTTGATGTACCGGGCGAGGTTGAGCTCCGGGGCGTTGAACCGCTCGCGGACCTCTTCGCCCCACAGGACGTCCTGCGTGCCCTCGTGCTTGACCAGGCCCGGGTTGATGCCGAGCTTGAAGCCGCCGGGCAGCGGCTTGCCCTCCCGGTAGGGCAGGAAGTCCAGCGGGCTCGGTCCGTTCGCGGCGTAGACGACGCAGTCGGACAGGATCGCGATGGGGTACTGCCCGGTGAACGCCGCGTGCTTGACGATCTTCCGGTGCAGGTTGATCCGGGTGCGGGAGATGACCGCCGCCCGGATGTCCGGCCGCCACGTCGGGCGGGACAGCGCACGCCACGGCTCGCCCGGCCGCCAGCCCTCGCCCGGGGTCGCTCGCGCAGCTTGCCCAGGCCGCCCTTCACCGTCGCCTTGACCGCCGACGCGACGGTCGCCAGCTCCGGGTCAAGGCCCTTGTAGCCGTCCATCGCCGTCAGGAAGTCGGCCGGGGCCAGGTCGGCGTCGACACCGAGGTCGGCCATCGTGGCGAGGTAGGCGTCGCGCAGCCGCTGGTACCAGCGGTCCAGGTAGCGGCCGTTCTCGCGCCGCACCCACGCCTCCAGCGGGCGCACCTCGTAGCCGAGCTCCACCGCGTACGCCACGGTGGGCGTCGCGTACCAGGCCGGCCCCTCGGGCCGCTCGCCCTTCGGCGTGAACGGCGAGGGCAGCAGGCTGCCGTCCAGCTCCAGCCACTCCTTGCCGACCTTCACGCGGGACAGGTCGACATGGCTCAGGTCCACCAGCCACGAGCCGGGCAGCTTCGGGTAGAACACCGGGGCCTTGACGTGCGCCGCCTCTCCGAGGCCGACGTTCAGCCCGTTGGCGCGCCGGCCGCGAAGGCCATATTGACGTCGATGCCGACCAGGTGGCGCAGGGTGCACTCCGCGTCGGTCATCGGCCGTGCCCAGTCGCCCGCCTCCTCGAACAGCTTCTCGCCGGGGCCGCGCACGTGGAACCGAGGCAGATCCTTGAGGACGGGGTGACCGTAGGGGACCTCACACGGCGGCCAGTTCATCGGGTCGATGGCGTCCTTGCCCAGGCTGCCGGGGTTGTGCTCGGAGTGCCGCCTAGGGTCGGTGTCCGGCTCGGAGGCCCGGGTCGGCGGGTGCAGCGCGGTCATCAGCTCCAGGCGCCGGGAGCCGTTGTCCCGGCCCATCACCATCAGCGCGCGGGCTATGGCCGTGCGGGCAGGGCGGTGCCTGATCGCCGGGCTGGCCGCGGCCGGGGCCGCGCTGAGCGTGGAGTGCTCGGTGCAGTGGAGCGCTTGGTGGCTTCTTCCGCTGCTGCCGGCGACCGCCGCGTGTGCCGGGTATGCCGTGTTCGGCCACGACCGGCGCGTCGTCCTCCTCGTGCAGGAGGTTGTGGGGGAACTGGGCGCGGACTTCAAGACTCCACCGCACTCGCACCGCGCCCCGGCAGCCGCGATGGGCATGACCTCGCCGCTCGTCCTGAGCGACTCCGAATGGCTGGAGGCGCGGCGCAAGGACATCGGTGACTCCCTGACGGGCGGCTGGCGCCAGAGCGCCCTGTGGATCAAGCTCCTCGTCCTGTTCTCCGTGTTCCTGGTCGGCATCGCCTTCCTCGGCACACTGGCCAGCACCGTCTCGCGCAGGGCCCACACATGGCATCCCGCAGGCGGATGGCGCTGGCACGACGTGGCCGCAACGATCGACGACCCCGTCCATGCCTACCTGAGCGCGCACTCCGCCGGGCTCCCGCTCCCCGTCACGACACTGCACCTGCTGTGGATCGCCAGCGGCGCGACGCTTCTGGCCATGGCCTTCCTGTTCGGCGGCTTCGGAGCACGGACGACCTGGATCCTGTGGGGCACCGCAACCGTCCTCATGGTCTGGTCGGGCACCCCCGGCGTCGCACGCCCGGTAGCAGCCGGCCTCACCGTCATCGCATGGGGACTGGGCTCCATCCCCGCCATGCGAGGCCTCAGCCTGCGCTCGGCCGCCTCACAAAGCGTGATCGTGTCGAAAGACTCCTAGCGCGCAGGCCAGCTCTTCACCAGACGCGTACAGACAGGCAGCCTTCGTTCACGTACGGGGCCCGCGGGCGCTTCGGCCGCCGGTCCCGCCTGGCCAAGGCGGGTCTGCACGCGAAGCACCGAACCGGCATCGTCCCTGCCCCGGCACGGCCCTGTGGGCCTTCGTTCGTCTCATGACGCGGTAGAGGACATCCTCCGCGCCACAGGCAGCACATGGCCCCGGCCGGGCCTGCAAGGGCTGCGGGGCCGGCCGGGGCCGTGACGCTCGGCGTCTGTTCCGCCTCAGGAGAGCGTCTGTGGCCAGCGCCAGCGCAGGAGGCGGTTTCGGCTGCCGGAGGGCCGCTGGTTCGGGATGGTGATCCGCTCATCGAGCCGGTCACGTTTCTCCTGATGGCGCTCGGACGCCGGCGCCAGTGGGGTCCCCTCGCTCAGGGCCGCATCCTGGCCGGGGGGCGCAAGCCCTGGCTCGCTCCGCGTTTCCCGGCTCTGTTCAAGGCGCCCTGAGCGCGACGGGCCGCGGCGGCCCGACGGCGGCCGGCTGCCTGTGGCCGTACGGACTCGTTGGTCACCCGGGTTCGGGGGCGGTGACGGCCGGGGCGGCGCCGAGGAGGCCGAGGAGGGTCTCGCGGTGGAGGTCCGCGATCGGACCGAGGAAGTCCGGGTGGCGCAGCAGGGGGGCCGCGCGGTGGTCGCGCGGGCTGGGGATGGTCAGCCGGCGCGCGTCGCCCACGCTGTCGGGGCCGTGGTGGGTGGCGGCCAGGCAGGCGGCGGCCAGGGCGGCGAGGTCGGCGTCGGCCAGCAGGCAGGCCGCCCAGCTGACGACGGTCTCGTCGACCTGGGTGCGCCAGGCGTGGGTGGCGTCCGTCAGCGGGGGTGCGTCGGCGCCGGTGACGAAGTCCAGCCGGCCGGAGCCGCCGGGGCCGAGCAGGTCCAGCAGTTCGGCATCCAGCGCGGTGGGGTAGCACAGGGCGGCGGCGATGGTGGCCGCATGGCCTGCCTGGGCTTCGGCCAAGGCCTGGTTCAGCGGGCCGGTGGCCGGGGGGAAGGCCGCCAGCAGCCAGCGTGCGGAGGCGGCGATCACGGGCGAGAGCGCGGTGGGCATGGTGGACCGTCCTGTGCGTATGCCCGCCTGTCCTGGGTGTTCCGGTGTTTGTGATCCGGTCGCGGGCATTGCGCGCCCGGGCGGGGAGGTGCGGACAACGATACGGCGGCCTCCCCCGGGGGCGACAGGAGCTGCGTCACAGCTGGGGATCACCCCGTGGCCTTCGGCACTGGCTCCCCACTCCTTCATCGGGGACGCCCGGGTCAGCCGGAGTGGGCCGCTTCGGGACGGTACGGCCGATGTGCCGGCACACCTGCGAGGCCGGACGTGTCCTGGGCGGGGCCACCGGATCGCAGATCGCTATCTGGTCAAGAGGCATCCCCGACTGCCGGCCGACCTGGCACGCACCGGATGGCCCCCCACCACACTCGCCCAGCCCTCCGCGTCGGGGGGCGTCTCTGGGCGGCGCCCGAGTGAGCGCCGCCCGCAGGAGCAGGGCACGTCCTGTCGACGCACCTGATGCACGTCACGTTCATGGGATGCGGTCCTTCCTGCCGGCGACGGGATCGGCGCGGCCACCGTCGCCGCCCCCGGAGGCAGACGGCGCCTGCTCACCGGGCTCGCCTCCGCCGCCGTCCGCGCGGCCATTACCGGAGAGGCAGAGGTTCGTGATCCGGGCCGCGCCCACGCGAAGATCCGCGCACTTGGCGAACAGGCCATGGCCACCCTCAAGTCCTGGCGCCTGCTGCGGAAGCTCCGCTGCAGCAGCACCCGCACTACCGACCTCGGCAAGGCCATTCTCACCCTCGAGCTGACCGCTTCAACCTGAGGAGGAAGCCTCGCTGCCTCTTATACTCCTGGCGTGCTTGATACGTCGAACCTCCTCCACGTTTCGTCCGTGCTCAATCGGCAGTCGATCGCACGGCATGGCCTGGACTGGAGCCGGATGGGCGCCGCACGGGGAATCGCCGGCAGCCGCCGCCCTGAGGTGGAGGGGATCTTCGTCTGTCGAGGCGAGGAGGAAGCAGGGTTCTTCCTTCAGATCAACAACACCGGTGGGCCGGTTGATATCTGGTCCGTGGACGGCATCGATGAGGGGTTGCTTCTCGACAACGGCAACGGATTCGTCTACCTGCCCGGCCGCATACCAGCCGCGCGAGTCCGCCTCGCGCGATCAGACGTTCCTCCGCAGCTTGGTTTTTGACTTCGCGCGGCGGTACGGCCGGGGGCAGGCCCACGCGGAATCCGGCTGCGAGTTCGGCGAAGGTGTGACCGCAGCGAAGGTGGGCCAGGGTCGTCAGCGCCTGGCGGCTGCAGGTCAGCCGCCGACGGGTGCCGATCTGTCGTCGCCGAGCGGCCAACCCCCGCCGCAGCAGCCGCTGCGCGGAGGGGACAGATGCAGCCCCGGATGGGTGGGCAATGACTCGGGGATCTAGGCGGAGGAGGTTGCTGTCAGCCGACAACCCATCTACCTGGGGCCTCGTTATCCCGTCACCGCGCCCCCTCGATCTCACCGCCAGGTTGGAAGGGGCTCATTGGGTCATCGCTGATCGATTAGTACCGCTTGCAGGGGCGGGAGATCGGCCCGGGAGGTCGTTGTCGCCGCGAGTGGCATGACATCTCCGTGACGCTATGTGACTTGAGGCGGAGTGTTGGAGTCGGGGCCGACTCGGTTGCCGTCGGCGCCACGCGAGGGATCGAAAGGGGTGTCCATGGCGGCGAGCAGTCGCAGGCGTTCCTCGGATTCACTTCCGGGGTTTGCGTGGTACGTAATCAGCGCCTGCAGGTCGGTCCCGGGAATGAGGAGCTTTTCGTAGTGCAATTCGAGGGAACCTACTTGCGGGTGGTTGAGCTTGCTGGTTCCGGTGGTCTTGTGCGTCACGTCCTGGCGTGCCCAGAGCTTTCGGAATCGTTCGCTGCGCAAGGAAAGTGCCCCGACGAGTTCCACAAGCCGGGACTCCTCCATGTCCGCACCGACGATGGAGCGAAGGTAGGGCACGACACGTGCTGTCATCTCGTCCCAGTCCGCATAAAGCTCGCGCATCTCCGGTTCAAGGAATGCAGCGAGGATGCCGTTCTGGCCGGGTGCGTTATAGGGAGACAAGGCAATGGCGAGACTATTGGCCGCCAGCACATCCATGTACTTGCCGTGCACGTACGCAGCGGTCAGTGGCCAACTGTTGATCAGCGTGTGAATCCCGTCACTGACTCTCTCGGGTTTACGGGGCCGCTTACGCCCGGGACCCTTGGGTTTCGCAATTTTGATCAGGTACCCGGTGGCTTCCTCATCAAGCTGGAGTGCGCGAGCGATGCTGCGCAGCACCTGTTCGGAGGGGTGGCGGTCCCGGCCCTGTTCCAGCCGGACGTAGTAATCGGAGCTGATCCCGGCCAGGAAGGCGACTTCCTCGCGACGTAGGCCCGGGACACGGCGGTTTCCCATGTCGGACAGTCCCACCACGTCGGGCGGCACGAGGGACCTGCGGGTGCGCAAGTACCGCCCCAGGGGATTGGCATCGTCGACATTCGGCACAGGTCCAATTTAGCTTCCTGCCTCCTGGTGTGTGGGTGGCCCTGTCAGTCCCAGTCTCGGGGGAGCCTGGTCAGCGTGCGGCGGCCGCCGCACGGTGGGGGCACGAGCGACATTCGAGTCTGACATCGGAGAATTTCATGTCTCAGCTTTTCCAGAGCCCCTTCGACCGCAACTCGACCGCAAGTGACGTGACCAAGGGCGTGGACCTGTCCGGCAAACGCGCGATCGTCACCGGGGCCACCTCCGGTATCGGGGTGGAGACCGCGCGGGCACTGCTGGCCGCTGGTGCGGAGGTGACGCTGGCGGTGCGACGCCCGGAGGCGGGCGAGCAGGTGGCGGCCGCCCTACGGGCACAGACCGGGAACGACGCGGTCCGGGTTGGCCGTCTCGACGTGGCGGACCTCGACTCGGTGAACGCCTTCACCGCCTCGTGGAGTGGCGCGCTGCACATCCTGGTCAACAACGCCGGCATCATGATGCCGCCCGAGCTCGAGCGCGGCATCCGCGGTCACGAGCAGCAGTTCGCAACGAACTACCTGGGACACTTCGCGCTCGCCCTCGGCCTGCACTCCGCCCTCGTCGAGGCGCAGGGCGCGCGTGTGGTGTCCGTCTCCTCGGGTGGCCACCTCTTCTCGCCGGTCGTCTTCGACGACCTCGACTTCCGCTTCCGCCCCTATGACGCCCTGACCGCGTACGGGCAGTCCAAGACCGCCGAGGCACTGCTCGCCGTCGAGGCCGACCGCCGCTGGGCCGGTGACGGGATCAGAGCCAACACGCTGAATCCCGGCGCCATCGCCACGGGCCTGCAGAAGCACACCGGCGGCCTGCGGACCCCCGAGCGGTACCGCAAGACGATCGAGCAGGGCGCGGCGACCTCGGTCTTCCTTGCCGCTTCCCCGCTGGTCGACGGCATCGGCGGCCGCTACTTCGAGGATGTCAACGAAGCGCCCCAGGTCGACGCCCGGCCCACCGAGCTCGGCGTGACCGCGGTGGCCGCGTACGCCGTCGACCCGGTCAACGCCGAGCGCCTGTGGAACGTCGCCTCCGACATTCTGCGCTGAAGGACCTCTGACCCACCCCGCGACGAAGGAAAGCCCCATGCACAAGAAAATCAGTAAGGTCGGCTTCATCGGTCTCGGCGACCAGGGCGGACCGATGGCGGAAGCGATCGGCGAATGCGGCTTTGAACTCCACGTGTGGGCCCGCCGCCCCGCCTCGCTCGCCGCGGTGGAGAAGGTTTCCCACCAGGTCCACGAGAGCGTGGCCGATCTCGCGGGATCGGTGGAACTTCTCGCACTGTGCCTGCGCGACGACGCCGATATCTGGGACGTCCTGGACGACCAGGGACTCCTGGCGAGGATTGCGCCGGGCACGATCATCGTCAACCACGGCACCGGTGACCCCGTCGAAGCGGACCGGATCGCCTCGCACATCGCCGAAGCGGGAGGCGTGTACCTCGACGCCCCGGTCAGCGGCGGCAGCCCCGGTGCCCGTGCCCGCACGCTCACCACCTTCGCCAGCGGCGCCCCGGACGCATTCGAGTCCGCCCGCGCCGTCTTTGCAACGTTCAGCGACACCGTGAAGCTGATGGGAGCCGTCGGAGCCGGCCAGTTCACCAAGCTGTTCAACAACGCACTGACGATCACCAACATGAAGAACGTGGAAGACGTCCTCGGTCTGGCCCGCCAGGTGGGCCTCGACATCCCCGCACTCATCGACGTCGTCAGCACGAGCAGCGGCGACAGCGCGGCACTGCGTGCCCTGGGCCATGACATCTCGCCGGAACTGGCCGAGCACGTCCACATCCTCATGCAGAAGGACATGCACCACTTCGCGGACGCGGTGCGCGCCCGCGGCGGGAACCCCGAGGAGCTCCTCCAGCGCGGCATCGCCGGTGCCCTCGGACTGGTCGAAGCCGCACAGCTCGTCGCTGCCTCCCGCGACAACACCGGTTCTGTGGTCCGTTGATGTCAGGCATACCCGCAACCAGCCGCGCGGCCGCCCTCGTCCAACCCGGCCGACCGCTGGAAATCATCGACGCCGAGACACCCTCCGCGATCGAACCCTCCGCACTGTTGGTGCGGATGACGGCGGCCACCCTGTGAGGCACGAACGTCCATGTCGCGCAGGGCACCGCCGGTGCCACAGGAACAGCCCTGCCCCTGATCCTCGGACGCGAGATGGTCGGGCAGATCGTCTCCTTCGGGTGCGGCCCGCGCACCGACTCCGTCGGCCAGCCCCTCGCCGAAGGAGACAGGGTCATCTGAACTCACGGCATGTGCGGCCGCTGCCATGCCTGCGTCATCGACCGGGAACCCAGCCTGTGTGAGAACAGGCGCCGCTACATGACGGAGAGCGCGAACTCGTATCCGTGCCTGCACGGAGGCTTCTCCAAGTACGGGTACGTCTATCCCACGGCAGGCCGTGTCCGCGTCCCCGAGGACGTACCGGACGCGCTGGCTTCGGCCGCAGCCTGTTCGCTGCGCACCGTCATGCGCGGCTTCGAGCGGCTGGGCAGAGTCGCTGCCACGGACACGGTGAGGGTTCAGGGAGCCGGCCCCGTCGGCCTGTTCAAGTACCGCCACCTCGTCCGCGGGCTCGGCGTGAAGCCACGGATCGCGCGGCGTGGCACCGAACATGGTTCCGGACTTGGAACTCAACGCTGGGTTGTCGAGCGCACCTTCGCTCACCTGCACTGGTTCCGCCGCCTGCGGATCCGTTGGGAGATCCGCGACGACATTCACGAGGCTTTCCTCAGCCTTGGATGCTCCCTCATCTGCTGGCGGAAGCTCTGCTCACTCCGGTGACAAGTGGTCATCCCAAGCACGGAGTACGGCCCCGAGTAGGCGCCGGTGGGTCGCGATCCAGTCGGCCGGTAGGTCAATCGGCACCCGAACGGTCACCATGGAGGCCAGATCGTCTTCAACCACCACCTCAGGACAGTCACGCTCGCTGCTGAGATGGATGAAGATGGACGGTCCACGCTGGACGCGCAACCAGGCGATGTCCTCGCCGGCCTCAAGACGATCCAGGGCATCGCCCCACGAAGTCAGCCGTGACCGCCACAGCGAAAGATTCACGCGTCCGGCGACGAATGGCGTGTCAACGACGACCTCCGCGGCGAGCCCTCCAGCCACACCCTGTAGAGCGCCGAGCACCGTGATGCGAACGCTGTTGCCCTCGTCGTCACAGAACAGAGCCAGATTCAGCTGCGCTGCTGTCTCCAAGTCGCGTCCCATCGGCATGAAGCGATCTTGACGCACGTCCGGTCAGCTGACCAGCGACACGGACTTGCGCCCCACTCATTTCGTTAGGAGTTCTAAGGGCGTGCAGATCTTTAACTCGTGGCTTTCTGTTCGGTGGCTCGTTGGTCTGGCATGAGCGGGTTGAATGCGCAACGAGCGGTGCTGACAGCCAAGTTCGAGGTGATTCTGCCGCATCTTGACGAGCGGCAGCGTCGCCTGCTGATAGGAGCGGAGGCCCAATCCCTCGGCCACGGTGGGATCAGAGCAGTCGCCCGTGCCGCCGGTGTCCGTGAGGCCACTGTGTCTGTCGGAGTGCGGGAACTCGGCTCCGGAGAGGCCCCTTTGGGACGCATCCGTCGGCCCGGCGCTGGCCGAAAACACGTCGTCAACCGGAACCCAGCCGTTCGGGAGGCGCTCCTCGCGCTGGTCGAGCCCGACGTCCGCGGAGATCCCATGTCGCCGCTGCGCTGGACCACCAAATCCACCCGCAAGCTCGCCGAGCAACTGACCCGGCAAGGCCACAGGATCTGCGCGGACACGGTGGGCGATCTCCTGCGCGAGGAGGGCTTCAGCCTGCAGAGCAACGTCAAGACGCTGGAAGGCAAGCAGCATGCCGACCGGGACGCACAGTTCCATTACCTCAACGAACAGGCCCGCGACCACCAGGACTGCGGGGCTCCGGTGATCAGTGTGGACACGAAGAAGAAGGAACTGGTCGGCCCGTTCAAGAACAACGGCCGTGAATGGGAGCCGGGAGGCGAACCGGTGCGGGTCGACACCCACGACTTCCCCGACCGCGTGCTGGGCAGGGTGGTGCCCTACGGCATCTACGACGTCGCCGCGAACACCCGCTGGGTCGACGTGGGCACCGACCACGACACCGCCGCGTTCGCCGTCGAGTCGATCCGCCGCTGGTGGAACGGCTCCGGCCGGACCACCTACCCGACGGCCGGCCGGCTGCTGATCACCGCCGATGCGGGCGGCTCCAACGGGTACCGCACCCGCACCTGGAAGACCGAACTCTCCCGGTTCGCCGTCGAGGCCGGACTGACGGTCACTGTCTGCCACCTGCCTCCTGGCACTTCGAAGTGGAACCGGATCGAGCACCGGCTGTTCTCCCACATCACCATGAACTGGCGCGGAAGGCCCCTGACCAGCCACGAAGTCATCGTCGAGAGCATCGCGGCGACCACCACCAAGACCGGCCTGACAGTGCACGCCGAACTCGACACCAACCCGTATCCCACCGGCATCCAGGTCAGCGATGACGAGATCGACGCCCTGCCGATCACCCGGCACCGCTTCCACGTCGACTGGAACTACACCCTCCACCCCCAGCAACCTATGGACGCGGCGACGACCGACAACACGTCGGACCAGGCCTCGGCAAGCAGGCATCGTCGCCTGACTAAGCGTTCGCTGCAGGACCCAGAACTGACCGGGATGACCCGTCAACGGCTCAGCAAGCTCATCGACGCGTTGACTCCAGCGCTCGAGGTTCAACGCGAGCAAGTGCTTCGCACACGTCGCGGTCACGAGCGCCTGGTGGCCGCTGGCACAGGTGCCAAAGCCAAGCTCACCCCAGCCGACCGGGTCCTGGTTACCGTGCTCCACCTGCGCAAACTCGCGACCATGGACCTCCTCGGCCAACTCTTCGGCGTCACCGCCATGACCATCAGCCGCGCGAAACAGGAGGTCCGCCCGCTCCTGGAAGCACACGGCCACGACATCAACACTTCTACCGCCCGCCTTCGGACACCAGCCGACGTCGCGACGTTCCTCGCTCTCGACTCCACCCAGACCAAGGTCAACAAGACGAGTTAAAGATCTGCACGCCCTTAGGACGGACCCTAGATCACGACTCGATAGGCACTCTGGCGCGATACGTAACGGCTGCCCGTGTAGGGACCTCCACGATCTCGTGCGGGTGATCTGCACGGGCGTACGCCGTCCGGGGGTGGACGCATGCTGGAATACAGGGGGTTGGTGGCCCCGGTTCCGACGGGGCCACCAACTTCTCGATTTCTGTCCGGCCGCGGTGCGGTCAGGCAGGTTCCGCCAGGGTCAGCGGTAGCAGGTGGTCACGAGCACCGTGTCACCCGCGTGGACGACCGTCGGGGCATGCGGAGAGAGCGCGACGACCGCGTCCTGCTGCTTCTCGCAATCGGGCATACGGACCCGGGTGAAGGTGGGCGTGAGGTTGAAGTGGACGAGTGTCACCCTGGCCCTGGACGCGCTCACACCGGCCAGCTGCTCCTTGGCGATCCTGCCGTCGCTGGTGCGGACAAGCAGGGTGGTGGCGTCGGTGGCCGTGCCACCGACGGTCCGCGCCGAGGTGTGCGCACCGGTGCCGACGGCACCAGCAGCCAGAGCCGTGCCCGCGCCGCAGGCCACGGCCAGGGCGGTGGCGATGCCCGCGATGGCGGTGGCCCGCTTGCGGCGCGCCCCCCGCTCGATGACGGCCGTGTCGAAGTGCGGCGTCCCGGAAGTGTTCACGAAGTCGTTCATGGCGTTCACCAGTTCCTGTTCGAAGAGTGTGCAGCCGGAAGGCTGCGAGTCGTGCGATCTCATCGGATCCCTTCCGTGGGCTGCTGTGGCGAAGAGCCGGAGAGTGCGGGGAACTGGCCTCTGAGCTTGTCGATGCCGCGGGCGAGCTGGGACCGCACGGTGCTCGGTGAGATCTTCAGGTCGGCCGCGATCTCCTCATCGGACAGGTCATGGAAATACCGCAGCACCACGACCGTCCGCATGCGCATCGGCAGCCCCTGGAGGGCCCTGACCAGCTGATCCCTCGTGTCCACCTGCCCGTACTGGTCCCCAGGCGCGGTACGGTCGCCATCGTCCTGGTGTGGAACCGTGCGACGGAACCTCCGCCACCGGTCGTTGACCAGGTTCACCATGATCCGCCGTACGTAGGCCTCCGGAGAGTCCTTGGCGGCGATGGTGCGCCACTTGCGGCAGGCCCGCTCCAGGGTCTCCTGGACCAAGTCCTCCGCGGTCTCGCGGTTTCCCGTCAAAATGAGGGCCCCACGGAACAACACGGCCGACCGGGCGACGACGAAGTCGTGAAAGCCGTACTCCGGCTCCGACTCCCCCGCTTCGGGCTCACTGATTCCGTCACGGACATCCCGCTCGGTTGCCAGATCCACATCCCCATCCCTTCCTGTCACCCCTCTCCGACGGGAAAGCGGACTCGGATGCTGCACGCACCTCATGAGACGTGGGTCACAACGCCTGGCCAACATGGCGTTTCTGCAGATCACAGAGCCGGAACATCCCTTTTGAGGCCGGTGGGGATGTCCCGTTCTAGTGCGGGCGTACACGCGTGGCCCCGGCCGTAGCCGGGGCCACCGTACGTGCACGTGGTGGTGAAGGACGGTCGTCTACGCGGCGGAAGGCTCCATGAGCCTTCAGCCGAACGATCGTCCTCATGGGTTATAGGTGAAGCCCGGGGAGCCTGTCCCTCCCACAACCACGCTGTCTGCGACGCGTGGCGGATGGCCGGGCATTCGCGAGGCGGGCCGCCCCGGAACGCTGGGGCGGGCCGACTTGCTCGGCGGCGGGGGCCGGGGCGTGCGGGAGCGCTGGGCCGCATGCGGGGGCCGGGGCGTGCCGTGTGGGGCGCGCGGGTCGGTTACTCGCCGGTGACGCCATCGATGGCTTCGCGCAGGAGGTCGGCGTGGCTGATGTGGCGGGCGTACTCCTCGTTCACGTACTCGAGGACGAACCGCGGCGCTCCGCGCAGCGCGGTGAACGCCACCTCACCGGATTCCCCGGCTTTGCCCGTGGAGTGGCCCCGGGGCGGCACGGCACCCGGGGGTGCGCCGGACGAGGAGCCGCAGGGGTGAGCCGGAGCCGCTGGACCGGACCGGCAGCCGTGTCTGTGCGGCGCCCTCGCAGGCGGGACTGCCTCGTGCCCACGGTACGCAGCGAGGCCGGGCACAGTGTGCGAGTGACGGTCAGGGCGGCGGTGAGACACACCTGCTCCTGAGGCTCGCACGGGCCCAGCGGAAGTCGCTGGGCCCGTGCGGGAGCGTGGGATGCCGGGTCCGGTGTACAGCCGCGGTTCGCTGGCGCAGGGCGCGCTCGGTTCCCCGAGCTGTCCGGCCGCCGGTGACATCGGTGCGGGCACGACCGGCCTGGGCTGCCAGGGGGGGGCCGTCTGGCATGCGTCCGCTGGCGAACTGGCCGGCGTGGGCAGGGCGCCATGGCCTGGTGGGCGTGCAGTCACGGGGCTTCGGCGCAGGGCTGGGCAGGACAGGGCAGTCGTCCGGTTCTTTGCGGGCGCAGGCCCTGTACTCGTCCAGAGTTGCGTTGTCGTCCCTCGGTCACCAGGAGGTCGGCGATGCTGCCGGCCCCAGTCACCGGCACGTTCTGACCGCCGTCGCGGTCAGCCTCGATCACATAGGCGTCCGCCTGCCGCCGGCATCCGCCCGGCAGCCCCGGGCCCCCTGCTCTCCGGGGCCTCGGCTGACAGCACATCTCTCGAACTTGGTCCTGGCGCATCGCCCCCTACCCGGCAGGCGGAGGTGATCGTTCTCGAGGTGGTCGTGACCAGCCTGCCCCGGACTCGGGCCGCCCGGTCCGGACCGTCAGTGCTCGCCGAAGAAAATCTCCCTGGCCTCGCGCACCGCGTAGTAGACCAGCACGTACCCGGCAGCGGGATCGGCCCAGGAGAGACCGGCCAGAGAATTCAGCAGGAGGCCGAGCAGGACGGCGACGGCCAGCAGGCCGTCGATCGTGGTGACCCGGCCCTCGGTCTTCAGCACCGGGTTGTCCAGCGCAATGCCGGTACGTGCCTTGCCCGCGGCGAGCGCGAACATCACCGCGGCCGTCACCGCGGTCCAGCCGATTCCCAGCAGGGAGTGATGGGGCCGGAATCCGGAGGCAAGCACCCAGGTGGACTGCACGAGCAGGTATATCGCCAGGAGCGCGAAGGCGACACCGACCAGTCGCAGCGCGCGGCGTTGACGATTCTCACCGGTACCCGACAACTCCCAGATCACCACGGCAGAGGCGCCGATCTCGATCAGGGAGTCCAGACCGAACCCGGCCAGCGCCACCGACCTCGCCGAGATCGCGGCTACGGCGAGTACCACGATGCCGATCACGTTCCAGCCGAGGGTGGCGTACTCCAGGGCGAAGCCGCGGCGGATGAGCGTCTGGCGGGCAGCGTCGTCAGGAGTGGTCACTTGGAGATCCTGCCAGACGACGCCCGACCCAGATCCCGGGCTGCGTGAGGCACAGAGATTCGCGGAGCGATGTGACCGACGACCCTGCGCAAGGGCTACGGGGCATGTTCGGGCGCGGAGCACGGGGCTGAATCCGACGCCGCTGCCTACTCCCCGAGTTCACGGGAGCAGGCAGCGGCGCTGTGGTGTCGGGGCGGGGCGGGTCAGATGTGTCCGAAGAAGAGGCTGCCGGGGGCGTCGGGGTCGTTGGAGAGGTAGAACTCGCGTACCAGGCGGATGAACTCGTGGCGTGAGATCGCGCCGTCCCCGTCGGTGTCCATCTTGTGGAACAGGTCCATCGCGTCGGGCGCGTTGGTCTTCCACACGTCCTTCAGGACGCGGGCGAACTCGTCCTTGCTGATCTCGTTGTCGCCGTCGACATCGATGATGTCGAAGATCGCGTGGCCGCCGCCCTCGGTCACGTTGAGCCGGCTGGTGTCGATGACGGCGAGGCGGTTGGCGATGACGAACTGCTCCTTGGTGAGCCGGTCGCTGTCCACGCCCGCGTGGCGCAGCAGCTCCAGCCAGTAGATCTGGCAGAAGGTCTGCAGAGCGCGGGCGCGGCGGTCGTTCTTGTCGAGCTTGTAGGCCTGGATGTAGCGGTCAGCGAGCTTCTGGTAGTCGGTCCAGTCCAGGTAGCCGTCGCTGTTGGCGTCCATGCTGTCGAAGATGCGCTCGAGCTTGAAGGTGATGAGGTCGGGCGTGGTCGTGCTCACGGAGTGGTTCCTTTCGTGGGTGTGACTTCACGTCACTCCCAGAATGGGTCATACGATCATTAATAGACACCGCTGAGGGCATATGCCACCTGTTTCGGTGACCGCACTCGTGCAGGTGCACCCCCAGGCGAGACACGCCCCGAGGGCGCCCGAGCCGATCACTCGACGCTGCCGACCCTCCCGCGGGAAGGGGTGAGGATCTCCCGACGGCCACGCCGGCTCCCGCTCCGTCCCCACCAGCCCCAGGTCCCGCCGGACGCTCTCGCCGAACCGCCCGCCACTCCTGCTCGTAGCCGTGCTCCGGGCAGGAGTGGCGGAGTGGCGTTCTGGTGTCTCCTCGAACGGGGTGCCGCGGGCGGTGTTCATGGTGTCGAACATCTTCAGCAGGCCGCTGTGGGCATCCCCGGCATGCGTTTCGGCAGCAGCAGAGGCGGGGTGCGCCGTTACTGTCCGGCAGCCGGTTCGGTCGCGCGGGCGGACATGTCGCGGACGCCGAGCCGCAGGTGTTCGACGTGGTGGAGAGCTTGGTCGAGGAGTTCGGCGACGTGGTTGTCGTACAGGGCGTAGACGATCGAGCGTCCGTGACGTTCGCCGGTGACGAGTCCGAGATTGCGCAGCTGACGTAGCTGGTGGGAGCAGGCGGAGGCCTCCATCCCGACGGCTTCGGCCAGGTCGCCGACCGAGCAGGAGCCTTCCCGCAGTCGCGCCAGGTTGTGAAGCCGTGAGGGTGTGGCCAGGGCCTGGAGGGTGGCGGCGACGTCGGCGGTCGCCACGGCGTCGAGGCCTTCGCGCGTGGTGGCGTTGTCGGCGCCTCCGCCCGTGAAGGGTTGTTTTGTCATGTCTTCCGTCCTCGAAAGGCGGCCGGCTCCGCCCGCCCTCGGCCGGTGTACGGCGCCCCCGCGCCGCCGTACACGGGTGGTGGCGCTGTCTGAGGCCCGGTGGGCTCTGGCCGCGCTGGTCCTGTTCCTCCTCGCCCTGCCCCCTTATCTGCTGGGCGGGCCGGCGTGGTCGTGGGGTGCGCTGTTCGCCGGCACCGAGTCGTTGACCGGACTACGCGAGGACACGCCGGGCGAGTGCGCATCCCCCGCTTGGTCTAGTCGGTAGAGGTTGCGTATCCCGACGGCGAAGGAGCGCAACGGAGTTGAACGAGCAATCCCGTGACGTCCGCGCCATCCAGCTTCCGCAGTGGGGGCGGGTGGCTACGGACCCAGGTGTCGTGCCCTGGCTGGTCTTCGATGAGGAGGGGAAGGTCGTGCAGCCGGTCCGCAGGTTCCTGATCGACTTCATCGCCCGGGACAACCGGACCGGCAGCGTGCGCAGCTACGCCTACGACCTGCTGCGCTGGTGGCGGTGGCTGCGGTTGGTCGATGTCGAGTGGAACCATGCGACCTCGGCGGAGGTGCGGGACTTCGTCCGGTGGCTCCGGGCCGCGACGAAGCCGCGCAGGTCGGCGCGTACAAATTCCGCGTCGACCGCGGGGACCACGAATCCGATCACGAAGAAGACGTACCTGGACGACCGCTACAAGCCGCGAACGATCCGGCACAGCAACGCGGTGCTGCGCAGCTTCTACGACTTCTGGATCGAGTCGGGCGGCGGACCGCTGGTCAACCCGGTGCCGCTGGCGAGGTCCGACCGGCGCCGACCGCATGCCCATCACAACCCGTTGGAGCCTTTTCGACGGGGCGAGGGACGGCTGCGCTACAACCCTAAGGTTCCCCGGCGCAAGCCCCGGCAGATGCCGGACGAGCGGTGGAACGAGTTGTTCGGGGCCCTGCGCTCGAACCGGGACCGGGCGATCCTCGCTCTGGCGGTCAGCAACGGCGCCCGCGCGTCCGAGCTGTTGGGTGTCCGCGGAGTCGACCTCGACTGGGGCGACCAGCTCATGCGGGTCGTACGCAAGGGCACCTTGGCCGAGCAGTGGCTGCCGGCCAGCCCGGAGGCATTCGTCTGGACCCGCCTCTACCTCGCCGAAGGACCGCCGGCCGATCCCCAGGTCCCACTGTGGTGGACCCTGCGCCGCCGGGACCACGGTGAGGGGCTGGCCTACCAGCCTATGAACTACGAGGCCCTGCGCGCCGTGTTCCGCAGGGTCAACGCTCTGCTGGGCACGAACTGGTCGATGCACGACCTACGCCACACCGCCGCCCTGCGCATGGCCCGCGACGAGAGCCTGTCCCTGCGAGACGTGCAGACCATCCTCGGTCACGCACACCTGAGCACGACGGCCGACGTCTACCTGGTGGAAGAGGAGTCCCAGGTCATCCGACGCGTTCAAGAGCACCTGGCCGAGCTCAAGGAACGGGCGATGCGCCCCGCCCCACCCGTCGCAGTGGGCTACGACGCGAGCGACCTGGACGTGCTGTTCGGCGGGGGTGCGGCATGACCCGCCAGGCACCCCGTCGCGCCAACTCCGTCCGTCGGGCCGGAACCGGCCCGACGCCACCACGACCGCTGTTCGTCGAGCACGACCTGAAGGCTGACGAGGACCGCATCGGCCCGCACGACCGGCTCAGCCGGGACGAGGTCCTCGCCCTTCTGCCCACCCTGCCGGCGTGGCCGCAGAGAACGTACAGCCGCGGAGTTGCTCCCGGGGCCCGGCGTCTTGCCGGGGCGGGCAAGATCCTCGACTGGCTGTTGACCCACCCCGGGGAGGGCTGGCAGGCGCGCTGGCGGGCCGCCGACGCCGACCGCGGCAAGGAGTGGGTCGGCGCCCTGACCGAGGGCGACCCACGCTGCGAAGAGTCCCGTCGCAGCGAAATCCTCCTGGGCCTGAACAGCCTGATGATCAGCAAGATCGTGTTGCCCCGCCACGGGTTCCTCCGCCGCTTCAAGGCTCTGACGCTGCTCAAGGACGTCCAGCGGATGTTCCCTGCCGGCCGACTCGACCGCATGCGCGAGTACGGGGCCGAACTCGGCATGACACCTCGGCACATCGACGAGGGCCTTCGGGTGATCTCCGCGATCATCCTGCACACCGGACGTGACCTGGAAGAACTCACCGGCGAAGACATCTTCCACCTGAGGGCTGTCGCCCGCCGCGACCGGGGCGAAGCCTATGTGGGCACCCATCCCGCCTGGGACCTGTTGCGCGGCATCGGCGTCATCGACTCCAAGGACACCCTGAAGGACGCGCTGCGGCACGGCCAGCGGCCTACCACGGAACTGGTCGACGCCTACAACCTCCAGTCCACCGTCATCCGCAACATGCTGGTCCGCTATCTCGAAGAACGCCGACCGGGCGTCGACTACGGAACCTTCCGCGGGCTGGTAAGCGAGTTGGCGGGCGTCTTCTGGGCGGATATCGAGGCCCACCACCCCGGCATTGACACCTTGCGCCTCCCCCAGGACGTGGTCGACGGCTGGAAGGAACGGCTGACGACCTACACCGACAAGAGCGGCCAGGTGCGTGAGCGCCGCTCCCGCATCGACGTGATGATGGGTGTCCGCGGCTTCTACCTGGATATCCAGGAATGGGCCCACGACGACCCGTTCTGGGCTCAGTGGGCGGTCCCCAGCCCGATCACCCGCGGCGACGGCGCGGGCAACCAAAAGATCATCGCCCAGGTCCACTCCCGGATGCACCAGCGCGTCCGTGAACGCCTGCCCCACCTGCCGGTTCTGGTGGAGACCGCCGAGCGCGTCCGACGCGAAACGGCCGCGCTGCTGGAAGCCGCCCGAGCCACCCCCTTCGAAGAGGTCTTCGAGCACGAGGGCACCCGCTACCTGCGCATCCTGCCCAAGGTCAACCAGATCCCCAGCCGCCTGGACCACGGCTCCCAGCACGTCTACATCAAGGAGGTCGGCAGTACCGGCCGTCGGATCAACCAGAGCGTCGCCGAGGACGACGCATTCTGGGCCTGGGCAGCCATCGAGACTCTCCGCCACACCGGTGTCCGCGCTGAGGAACTGACCGAGCTGACCCATCTCGCCCTGGTCTCCTACAAGCTCCCGGACACCAGCGAGATCGTTCCACTGCTCCAGATCGTGCCGTCCAAGAGCAACGAGGAACGTCTCCTACTCGTCAGCCCCGAGCTGGCCAGCGTCCTGGCCACCATCGTCAAGCGCCTACGTGACGCGAACAACGGCAAGATCCCGCTGGTTGCCCGCTACGACCACCACGAACGCGTCACCGGCCCGCAGCTCCCCCACCTCTTCCAGCGCAGGCCCTACTGGCAGGCGCAGGTCATGAACGAGACCGGTGTCAAACGCCTCCTCGACCGCACCCTCGCGGCCACCGGCCTACGCGACGCCGCCGGCGAGCCTTTGCGCTACACCCCGCACGACTTCCGCCGAATGTTCGCCACCGAAGCTGTCACCGGAGGCCTGCCCGTCCACATCGCCGCCCGGATCCTCGGCCACAAGACGCTGACCACTACCCAGGCATACCTTGCCGTCTTCCAGGACGACCTGGTGCGGACCTATCGCAGCTTTTTGGACCGGCGCCGGGCCGACCGGCCACAGGAGGAGTACCGCGAGCCCACCGAGCAGGAGTGGCGCGACTTCCAGCAGCACTTCGAGCTACGCAAGGTCTCCCTCGGCACCTGCGGCCGCCCCTACGGAACCCCCTGCAAGCACGAACACGCCTGCATCCGCTGCCCGGTCCTCCAGATTGATCCCCGCCAGCGGTCACGGCTCATCGAGATCATCCACAACCTCCGGGAACGCATCCGTGAAGCCCGTGGTAACGGCTGGCTCGGTGAAGTGGAAGGGCTCCAGGTCAGCCTCGATGCCGCCACCGCCAAGCTCAACAGCCTCAGCCGGGCGCCGGCCGACGGGCGGCCCCAACTGGTCGAACTTGGGATGCCGGTCTTCACCGACCACGCTCCGCTTCCCATGCCGGAAGCGGAACTGCCCAAGCACCAGATGTGACACCGCAAAGTCAACGTGGTGGCCCCGACTGGGGACGGGGCCACCACGCAGAGACAAGCTGCCTAGTTGGGCAGTTGCTTCACAACGCTGATCCGTGCGTGCTCGTCCCGCAGTTCGCGCGGCCAACGCTCGTCGATGACGAGCGCGGCTTTCCTGCAGTCACTACAGGCGCTTGGACGTTCCGGCAGCCAGATGTAGTCGGACGGGGACATGCCTGGGAGCTTGATTCCGCACAGCGTCTTCTCGAATGAGCCGAAGGCGTGAACAGAGTCGGGAGCCAACTCCTCCGCTATCGCAGTCTCCCAGCGGCTGTCCGGAGGCGCATACGGCGGGCGCGACAGCTCGAACCACTCTCCGCCCACATGGGTCGCCGCAAAGCACCAGCAGCAGGACCAGATCTCCTCCGCCCACCGGTTCGGCTCCAACAGCCACCGCAGCATCGAACGCCCGCACACGTCGCACTCCACCGCGTGATTCTCACACGACCCGGCTCCTGCTCCGTGTGTTGCACAAGGCACCCCTATACCAGTCACTGAAGTCGCAGAACGCCAGGAGCACGATCGTTGAAAATCTCGATCAGCCAATCGAAGACGGTGGTCCCCTGCTCTTGTCTCGCTGCGGCAAGATCGGCGCTGACCGAGGGCCGGTTCGTGGGGTGACAGCGTGACAACCGGATCTCCAACTGGCGAGCTGTCTCCGGATAGCCGAGATGCTCGCGAGACACCTGGTGGTCGCGCCACTCAACCACGTAGTCATCGTCGTCGGGCGCTCCGAAGCCACCGCTGAGGCAGTCAGCGAAGGCGTCGAGGTTTCGACCGAAGTAGCCCCCCGGACCGTTGATCGCTTCGCCAATGACTCGCCAGAAGTCCTCCAGCGTTCTGATCTGCCTGCCGTCCAGCACGTATGTCGGTGTCACGGCTCGGAGGATATGTGCCGCTCCGCAGCTGCGTCCCCTCGATTCTGGCCGCCTCCGCTTAGTCCGGAAAATACAGCGCAGGTGGCTGGGGGCGGGGAGGGAGGGGCTGAGGGCCCTCAGGGGGAAGGCCTTGGACGTGGATCTGCCGATGGTGGTGGCCGCGCTCGGGACGGCTGCGATCGGCCAGGTTCTCTACGGGGCGCTGCTGGTCGTCATCTTTGCCACCTCCGGGGCCCTGGAAGCGGTCGCGACCGTCCGGACCGCCGACTCCGTGCGCGGCCTTCTCGACCTCGCTCCGGCCACCGCGACCAGGCTTGTGCCCGGCGGCGACGAGGAGAGAGTGCCCGCCGGCTCCCTCCGCATCGGGGACACCATCCTGGTGCGGCCCGGCGAGCGGATCGGTGCCGAAGGCCGGGTGGCCGACGGAGCGTCCGACGTCGACCAGGCCACCATCACCGGTGAGCCCTTGCCGGTGGTCAAGCGGGCCGGGGACGTGGTGTTCGCCGGCACCGTCAACGACACCGGCGCCCCGCGGGTGCGTGTCGAGCGGGAACCGGCGCACTCGGTGATCGCCCGGATCGTGAAGTTGATCGAGGAGGCCTCAGAGACCAAGGCCCCCACCCAGTTGTTCATCGAGAAGATCGAACAGCGCTGCTCGATCGGCATGGTCTTCGCGATCGTCGCCATCTTCACCGTGCCCCTCCCCTTCGTCGACGAGTTCCGGCCGGCCCTGCTGCGCGCGATGGCGTTCATGATCGTCACCTCTCCCTGTGCCTGGTCGGTACCCTCCCCCTGCCCCTGGGTGTCGCCGTACACGAAGGCTCCACCGTCATCGTCGGCCTCAACGGCCTGCGCCTCCTGCGCGAGGCCTCCTGGCCCCGCCTGACCAACACCGCATGAGCAGACGCACCCGTCGTGCCGCGCCTGCCAGGGACGCGGCACGGCCCACCGTCACCGTCTGCCGCGGCTGCCGCGGCACCCCCAAGGTCCCCGGACTCGACCACACCGCCCAGCTCCGCGACCTGCGCGGGGCACGGGACGGCATCGCGACCGTACGCGTCACGGACTGTCTCGACGCCGGCGAGCGCGCCAACGTCATCGTCGTCCAGCCTTCGGCGGACGGCCGCAGGAACGGCGGACCTCGTGAACGCCCCCGACGCCACCGCCGACATCACCACCTGGATCCGAGACGGCGGCGTCGGCATCACCGATCCGCCCGACGTCCTGGATCTCCAGTGCTCTGATCGGGAAGGTTTGCCGGGTGTGGGCAGGCGGAACTCCGTACGGACGTCTCTGTCGGCGGATAGCGTCATGTCCAGGAGGAGGGGGATTCGTGATCATGGCAGAGCGTGCGGTTCCGTCCCGCGTGGTGGCCGCGGAGCGTGTTGCCGCCGAGGCGGGTTTCAAGAAGAGCTGCATCCCCGAGGTGGGCAGGTTGCTCAGGCTGGCCGCTGCTGCGAAGCCCCACGGAGTCATTGCGGAGAGCGGCACCGGCTCGGGCGTGGGTACCGCCTGGCTGCACAGCGGGCTTGGCGCCGGTGCCCGCCTGGTCACCGTGGAACGGGACGAGGGGCTGGCGCGTCGAGCGGCTGGTCTCTTCACGGACGACGACCGCGTCAGCGTCCTCACCGGGGACTGGCGGCTGCTTGAGCAGCACGCTCCCCTCGATGTCTTCTTCTGCGACGGCGGAGGCAAGCGTGACGACCCCGAGCAGGTCGTCGAGCTGCTGGCTCCCGGTGGCCTTCTCATCCTGGACGACTTCACCCCATCGTCCCATTGGCCGCCTCGTTTCGGCGGCGAAGTGGATGAGCTCCGCCTGTTCTACCTCACTCATCCGGCCCTGGAGGCCACCGAAGTACTCACAACGCTCGCCAGCTCAGCGGTTGTTGCGGCACGCCGCCTCTAGTGCTGTGACCGGGAAGGTTGGCCGGGTTAGGGTCTTCCGTCGGTACTGATGGCCTCGGAGTATCGGAGTGTGGGGCATCAAGAGGGACTGCCCGAGGCACTCCGGGCGGAAGCGCGCGTTGAGTTCGCGTTCCTGGTCGAGGACGCAGGCTTCTCGGGCCCGGAGCAGACTGACGTTGGACTGCTCTTCCACAGCAGCGATCTCGACGTGGAGGTCTGGTTCCTCGACGGGCACGAGCCCATGGTGGCGACGCTGGTCGCCCCGGTTGCATCGGACGGAGTGAGGACCAGGGGAGTGTGGCTGGACGAGTTGTACGTCTTCAGTGGATGCGGTCCCGCTCAAGACGTGCCCGGCTCGGCCCCGACCCGTCGAGCCACGCTTAAGCGTGTCCATCAGCATGCGGCTGCGCTGCGTCGGCTCATGCCGCAGTTGCTCACCGCTGATGGTGCACAGCTCATTGCTCGCTGTCGCCCTGACTGACTGCGGCGCCCGGATCCTCATGTGGTCTTGGCTGCGGGGTGTCCGCCCCAGCGGATGCCCTTCTCGCTGCGGATGCGGGCGCGTTCCTTGCGTTCGGCGGCCAGGACGTCGCGGTGGCGGGCATTGGCGTTGCGCCAGCGCAGGTAGGCGTGCAGGGCCCGGGTCTGCACCGTGTGGTTGGGGTGATGGGAGTTGGCGATGGTGAACTGCCGCAGCGGTCCGAAGTGAGCCTCGATGGGGTTCGCCCAGGAGGCGTAGGTCGGGGTGAAGCACAGCTCGACCTTGTTCTTCTTCGCCCAGCGGCGGATGTCGGTGCCCTTGTGGGCGGACAGGTTGTCCAGGATCACGTAGATCGGTGCGCCGTCGGGCCGCGCGGCGCGGATGGACTTCAGCGCGGCCAGCGTGTTGGCGGCGCCCTTCTTGCGCCTGTTGATGCCCCACAGATGGTTGTCACCGACCGAGTAGCAGCCGTGGAAGTACCGCACGCCGTGGGTGCGGTGGTAGGTGGCAGGCAGCCGATCGGGGCGTCTCCGCGCACCCCAGCACGAACCGGCGGTGGGCCGGATCCCGAGCGGGCCGAACTCGTCGAAGGCGAACACCCGGTCCGGAAAGCGGTCAAGGACTTCCTCGATCCTGTCCAGCTTCACTTCGCGCTCGGGGTCCGGGGATTCCTTCCAGGTCTTGGTGCGCTGGAAGGTGACGCCGCGGCGGGCGAGCAGGCACCGTAACGCCTCGCAGCCGATGAGGATCACCCGACCGTGGACTTTACGCAGGTAGGCGACGAGTTTCCGCAGTGACCAGCGGGTGAAAGGCTGGCCGAGCTTGGTGGGACGTGTGGTGGCCGCCTGGATGACGAAGTCCTCGTCGTCACGACTGAGCAGGCGGGGACGGCCTCCCGCCCACTGAGGGTCCAGACAGGCCAGGCCGATCTCGTTGAACCGGTGGATCACATCGCGCACGGTGTCCTCATCGGCCTGCATCAGATGGGCGATCACCGGCACCCGGTTCCCGCCAGCCGAAGCCAGCAGCATCATCGCCCGCCGATAGCGCACCGAGCCGGTGCTGCCCCGACGCACGATCTGCTGCAGCTTCTGCCCCTCCTGATCGGTCAGTCTGCGCACACGGACAGGCTCAGCCACCACACATCCAGCTGTCGGACGGACATCACCGCACATCCAACCGCCACAACGGCCAACCCGGCGAACCTTCCCGGTCACAGCACTAGCGGGGAAGGCGTGGACCGTTCTTGATCACGCCGCGAGGGCTGGTCTGCCGCCCCATCGGATGCCCTTCTCGCCGCGTATGCGGGCGCGTTCGTTGCGTTGTGCGGCCAGGACTTCGGGGTGCCGGGCGTCGGCGTTGCGCCAGCGCAGGTAGCGGTCAGTGACCGGGATTGCGCGGTACGGCTGCGGTGGTTCGAATTCGTCAGGGTGAACTGCCGCAGCGGGCCGAAGTGCACCTCGATCGGGTTGGCCCAGGACGCATAGGTCGGGGTGAAGGACAGCTCGACCTTGTTCTTCTTCTCCCAGCGGCGGATGTCCGCTCCGGTGTGGGCGGAGAGGTTGTCCAGAATGATGCAGACCGGTGCGCCGTCAGGCCGGGCGGCGCGGATCGACTTCAGCGCGGCCAGCGTGTTGGCGGTGCCTTTGCGGCGGCGGTTGAGGCCCCACAACCGATCGTCCCCGACGGAGCAGCAGCCGTGGAAGTAGGTCACGCCGTGCGTGCGGCGGTAGGTCGCCGGCAGACGGTCGGGCTTGCCCTGCTTCGCCCAGCAGGAGCCTGCGGTGGGCCGGATCCCCAGTGGCCCGAACTCATCGAAGGCGAAGACCCGGTCCGGGAAATGCTCTAGGACGTGCTCGATGCGGTCGAGCTTGGCGTCGTGCTCGGAATCGGGCGACTCCTTCCATGTCTTGGTGCGCTGAAAGGTGATGCCGTGGCGCCGGAGCAGGCACCGCAAGGCTTCACGGCCGATGCGGATGACACGTCCGCGCACTTTCCGCAGGTAGGCGGCGAGTGTGCGGATCGACCAGCGGGTGAAGGGCCGGCCGAGCTTCGCGGGGCGGGTGGCGGCCGTCTGGACGACGAAGTCCTCGTCGTCCGTGCTGAGCAGGCGGGGTCGGCCTCCCGCCCACCGAGGGTCCAGACAGGTCAGGCCGGTCTCGTTGAACCGGTGGATCACCTCCCGCACCGTGTCCTCGTCGGCCTGGACCAACTGGGCGATCACCGGAACACCGTTCCCGCCCGCCGAGGGCAGACGGTCTGCCGCCGCGCCCACTCGACGTCGGTGCCTTGGCCGCCCGCGGAAGGCGCGTCAGCACCGGGTCCGGGTGTCCGACATTCTCGCCTCCACCCTTGCGCGCCTTGCGACCGCGTCGCCCGCCCCACCGACTCGGGCTGGTATGCCCCTTGAGTGGAGAGGTCGTCCGCCCGACTTGCCGTTGCCTTGACGAACCGTTCCCCGTGCGTTCAATCGCCCGCCTGCGCCCGGGCTGTGTGTTCTCCATAAAGTCCCTGCGGATTGCGGAAGAAGGGGCGCAGGGAACTCATGGACACACGCGACGCGGTCCGGGCCCGCGGGATCACCAAGTGCTTCGGCGATGTCGTCGCCCTCGACGGCGTCGACCTGGATGTGACACAAGGTCAGGTTCACGGTCTCGTCGGTCCCAACGGTGCCGGAAAGACAACACTGCTGGGTCTGCTGCTGGGTCTGGCCGTCGCCGACAGCGGCCGGCTGGAGATCCTCGGCATGCCGGTGCAGCGGGCGCTCGCCGCCCCCGACGGTGTCGCCGGCTTCGTGGACGCGCCCGGCCTCTACCCCTCGCTCACCGCCCGGCAGAACCTCGCGGCCCTCGTGGCGCTCCGTGACCTGGAAACCGGCCAGGCGGGCATCGACGACGTGCTCGGCGAGGTCGGACTCACCGACGTGGCCGACGACAGGACCCGCGGCTTCTCGCTCGGCATGCGCCAGCGCCTCGGCCTCGCCGCCGCCCTGCTCACCAGACCCCGGCTACTCGTGCTCGACGAGCCGTCCAACGGCCTCGACCCGTCGGCCAAGCGGCAGGTGCACGGCGTCCTCACCCGGCTCGCCGCCGACGGCACCGCCGTGGTCCTCTCCAGCCACCGGATGGACGACCTGGAGGCGCTCTGCTCCGAAGTCACCATCCTCGCCACCGGACGCGTGGTGTTCTCCGGTCCCCTGGCCAAGCTGGCCGCAGAGACCCGCGAACTCGACTACCGGCTGCGCACCTCCGACTCCGGGACCGCTCGCCGGATCGCCGAGGACACCTCCGGCATCCGAACCGTCGACGACAGCGAGCTACGGCAGGACGCCGACGTGCTCGTCGTCCGTGGCCGGGTGCCCGCCCTCGACGAACTCATCGCCCGGGTGGTGCGCGCGAACGTGGCGGTCCGCGAACTCGCCCCTGTCGTATCCCCGCTGGAGGCCGCGTTCCTCGCTCTCACCGAGCGGCAGGAGGCCGGCCGATGACCACGACCACCGCACCCGCCGCCGGGCACGCGCACGCCGCCGCGCGTCGTGTCCCCGTCGCTCGCGCCTACCGGTTCGAACTGGTGAAGCTGATCTCACAGTGGCGGATCCGGCTGCTGGTGCTCGCCTGCTGGATCGTGCCCGCGCTCTTCGTCGCCGGGGTCGGTCAGCAGAGCACGCTGCCTTCCGACACCCTCTTCGGCCGCTGGATGCACGCCACCGGCTGGGCCGGCCCGCTGGTGATGCTCGGTTTCGCCGGCACCTGGGCGCTGCCGCTGCTGACCTCGGTGGTCGCCGGTGACGTGTTCGCCTCCGAGGACCGGCTCGGCACCTGGCGCCACCTGCTCGTCGCGGTCCGCTCCCCCGCCCGGATCTTCGTGGCGAAGTCCCTCGCCGGCCTCACCGTGATCCTGCTGCTCGTGGCCGGGCTGGCCTGCTCCAGCGCCGTCGGCGGACTGCTCGCGGTCGGCAACCAGCCGCTGGTGGGACTGGACGGACATCTGCTGTCGCCAGGGGACACGGCCCTCAAGGTCCTGCTCGCCTGGACCGCCGCCCTCGCCCCGACCCTCTCGCTCGCCGCGATCGGGCTGCTCGGCTCGGTCGCCCTCGGCCGATCCCCCATGGGGCTGCTGCTGCCCCCGGTGTTCGCGCTCGCGCTGTCGGTCGCCCAGATGCTGCCGCTGCCCGTCGCCGTGCGCCTCGCGCTGCCGGGCTACGCCTTCATCTCCTGGAACGGCCTGTTCACCAGCCCCACCCAGCTCGCCCCGCTGCTGACCGGCGTCGCGGTGAGCCTCGCGTGGGCGGTACTCGCGACCGCCCTGGCCTATGCGCTGTTCGTACGGCGGGACTTCACCAACCCGGCCTACGACGGTTCCGGGCGCCGCGCGCTCGTCCTCGGCGTGCTGCCGCTGGCCGCGCTGACCGCCGTCACCGTCGGGGCGGTCGCCGTGGCCGCTCCCTCGACGGGCTCCGGCATCGCACAGGACAAGGTGCAGACGTCCCTGGCCACGGTCTTCGCGCACCTCTACCGCCTGCAGACGCGGGAACTCCACCGGCCCGCCGTCACCGAGGAGCAGTTGGGGGCCACGGCGATGTGCACGAAGAGCGACGGCCAGGCCGCCCAGGAGGGCCCGGGGAACGACTGGCGCTGCGTGGTGAGCTGGCACCTCCCCGGCGTGAAGGCGGTGACGGGGACGGCGGTCTACCAGCTCGACATCACCTCGGACGGGCGGTTCATGGCCGACGGCGACGGCCCCAAGGAAGTCAACGGCTACTTCCTCGTACGGACCTCGACCGGCGACGCCCCGAATCCCCTGTGGCAGTTCGACGGCAACGTCGAACTGCTCGACACCCACTGAAGGGAACATTTCCGTGCAGGTAACCCGACAGCGCCGGACCAGCGAGAAGAGACATGTCACCTTCCTCGGCCACCGTGTCGGCCGGCACGCCCTGCTGGTGACCGCCGGTATCGCCGTCGCCCTCGGTGTCACCGGCACCGCGGTCGCCTCGACGTACCGGTTCGGCACCCAGCAGGTCGGCCAGACCACCGACGACGGCCAGGTCGTCTCCGCCGACCAGTACATCAAGCCGTACGGCAGCCGTAGCGTCATCAATGACGGCAAGATCATGTCGTCGGCGGTCAGCCCGGACGGCACCCGCCTCGCGGCCTCGGTCACCGACGGGGACGCGTCACTGGTCGTCATGGACCTCGCCACCGGCCGGGTCAGGCAGAAGATCGGCACCAACGCGGCGGACGACCTGCGCATCAGCAGCGCCGCGGTCGGCCAGGAGGGCCCGACGTACTCGCCCGACGGCAAGCAGCTGTGGCTGGGCCAGGCGAACGGCTACACCCGGTTCACCGTCGACGCCGACGGCACCCTCGCCGACCCGAAGAGCGTCACGATCGCGGCCGACGGCGCCAAGCAGGCGCTGGTGGGGGCCGCCGTGTTCTCCGCCGACGGCGCCACCGTGTACTCCGCGGTCAACGGCCAGAACAAGGTGGTCGCCATCGACGCGGCGACCGGAACGGTCACGCAGACCTGGGCCGTCGGCAACGCCCCGCGCGGCATCGCCCTGGCCGACGGCAAGCTGTACGTCAGCAACGAGGGGGGCCGTCCGGCCAGGGCCGGCGACACCACCATCAACTCCTACGGTACCGACGTCGTCGCCGACCCGAAGACCGGCGCCAGCACCACCGGCACGGTCAGCGTCATCGACACCGCCGACCCGGCCGCCGCCGTCGGCACCATCGCGGTGGGCCTGCACCCGACCGCGGTGTACGCGAGCAAGGGCGCGGTCTTCGTCACCAACACCGCCGACAACAGTGTCTCGGTCATCGACAGCCGCAGAGACCGGGTCGTCCAGACCATCTCCACCCAGCCCTGGCCCGAGGCATCCGTCGGCTACGAGCCCAACGCGGTCGCCCTCACCGCCGACGGCCGGCTGCTCGTCACGCTGGGCCGCGCCAACGCGGTCGCCGTCTACCGCTACGCCTCGCCGCAGATGCCGGCCCGCTATGTCGGCCTGATCCCCACGGACTACTTCCCGTCGGAGATCGCCACCGCTGGCGGGACGATCGTGGTCTCCAACACCCGCGGTGTCGATGCCCTGCGCCCGGACGCGGCCGGCCACAACACGCACGACACCACGTCGAGCCTGACCCAGTTCGCCCTGCCGAGCGACCAGGTCGTCAGGTCCGAGACGGCCAAGGTGTTCCGGCAGAACGGCTGGACGTCCAACTCGGTCAGGACCGCTCGGGGCAACGGCCGCAAGAAGGCCGTGCCGGTCCCCAAGCGGATCGGCGATCCGTCGACGATCAAGCACGTCTTCCTGCTCGTCAAGGAGAACCGTACCTACGACCAGGTCCTCGGCGACCTGCCGCAGGGCAACGGCAACTCCTCGCTGACCCAGTTCGGCGCGAACGTCACACCCAACCAGCACGCGCTGGCGGAACAGTTCGGGCTGTACGACAACTTCTACGACATCGGCACCAACTCCGCCGAGGGCCACAACTGGCTGATGCAGTCGGACAACCCGGAGTACACCGAGTCGTCGGCCGGCGAGTACACGCGTAGTTACGACACCGAGAACGACGTCCTCGGTCACCAGAAGACCGGGTTCATCTGGAGCGGCGCGCAGGCGGCCGGCCGGTCCGTGAAGGACTTCGGCGAGTTCCAGTCGTACGAGAGCAAGCCGGCCGGGGCGAACTGGCAGAACCTGTACTGCGACAGCAAGAACATGGCCGCGACCGGCGCCGGCACCGCTTACCCGATCAAGACGGGTTCGGCGATCCCCTCGCTCAACGACGTGTCCGTGCAGGGATTTCCACTGTTCGACCTGGACGTCCCGGACATCTACAAAGAGCAGATCTGGAAGCAGGACTTCGAGAAGAACGGCCCCGCGAACCTGAACATGTTCTGGTTCTCCAACGACCACACCGGCGGACCGGCCAACGCCGCGGCCGAGGTCGCCGACAACGACCTCGCGGTCGGCCGGATGGTCGACGAGATCACCCATAGCAAATACTGGAAGGACTCGGCGATCTTCGTCGTCGAGGACGACTCCCAGGCGGGCCTCGACCACGTCGACGGCCACCGCGCCCCGGTCCAGGTCATCAGCCCGTACGCCCAGCACGGCAAGGTCGACCACCACTACTACTCGCAGATCACCATGGTCCGCACGGTCGAGCAGATCCTTGGGATCCACCCGATGAACCAGTTGGACAGCGCCGCCACCCCGATGTACGGGGCGTTCACCGGGAAGGCGGACACCACGCCGTTCACGACGGTCCCGAACCGCACCTCGCTGACCCTCGGCGTGAACCCGCAGCCCGCCTGCGGCTCGGACACCCCGGCTCCCCAGGACAGGAAGGCGGCGGCCGCGCCGACGTCCGTGTCCGTGCCTGCGGCCGAGAAGGCGGTCGCGGCGCAGTGGCGGACCTGGGCCTCGCACCAGCGGCTCACCGGCCAGAACGCGGTGCCGGACTACGCCAACCCGACCCAGATGAACCGCTACACCTGGTACCAGACCCACAACTGGAACAAGCCCTACCCAGGTGACAAGAAGATCTACCTGCCGGACGACGTACCGGGCGCCTACTTGCCGTCCTCGGAGAACGACGGCTGATCACCCCGCTCGCTTCGAGGAATCACGGGGACCCCGGCCGGCGCCGGGGTCCTGCGCGTGCTGCGCGTCCTCCGAGCGCTCCGTGTCCTGGATGACGTGGCGGAGACCTGGCGGAGGCGGTCCCTGACCATCGAGAACTGATCGGCCAGATCCGTACGACCCGGCTGGAGGCCGCTTCTCGCCGGCGTCGGCCCGGAGGTCTCCTGAGCCCCGTCTTCCCGGCCGTCGCAGGTGTCGGCGTGCCCTTCCCGAGGGCACGATCATCACCTCGGCCGGAAACGGCGGCCACCGGCTCGTGGTGCGCGACAGCCACCGTCAGCCGAGGAATTTCACGACTCAGGCGGGGCGGGCGAGGTGACGGTGGGGCGGGCGAGCGCAAGTGGTTCTCCTCGGCGATCCTCCCACCGTGGTGGCGCAAGTCTTCGGCCCAACAGGCCCGTTCACCCGGCCGCCACGCGGTCACCCCGCCGCGTGGCCCGGTGTGGCGGACGTCAGGACGAGGGGAAGAGCGGCCATCCCGCCATGAGTCCGCCGTCCAGGGTGAGGGTCTGGCCCGTGATGTACGCGGACTTTTCGGAACCCAGGAACAGCACGGCCTCGGCCACTTCCTCGGGCGTCCCGGCACGCCGCATCGGCAAGACGGAGTTGACCGCGCTGCGCACCTGGTCGCTGCCGGTGACGCGCTCGTACATGGCGGTCTGCGTATATCCGGGGGCAACGACGTTGACACGGATGCCGAACGCGGCACCTTCCAGGGCGGCGACCCGGGTCAGACCGATGACCGCGTGCTTGCTGCCGACGTAGAGGGCGGCCTCCGGGAGCCCCATCTGCCCGTAGGTGGAACTGACGTTGATGATGCTGCCGCCGCCGCGTTCCTTCATGACACGGAACTCGTGCTTCATGCTCAGCACGGTCCCCTTGACGTTCGTGTCGAAGGTCTCCTCGTAGGCCTCTTCCGTGAGCTCGGTGATCGGCCCCGGCCGCCCCTCCGTGCCCGCGTTGTTGAAGGCGACGTCGATCCTGCCGAAGCGCTCGACGGCCTGGTCGACGAGGTCGCAGACCTGGTCGTCGAAGCGCACGTCGGCGCGCACGAAGAGAGCGCGCGCCCCGAGGTCCCCCAGTTCCCGGACGAGTTCCTCTCCCGCGTCCGGGTGGCGGCCGGAGACCACGACGTCGGCCCCTCGGCGGCCGTAGGCCACGGCGGTGGCACGGCCGATTCCGGTGAGCGCGCCGGTGATGACGACCACGGGAGCAGCCATGGGGGAAGTCCTTTCCAGACTCTCGGCAGGAATATGTTCCCGGCGCGCATTGTGTACCTTGGGTGACGACTGACAGCCCAAAATACAAACCGCTTCGGGAATGTCAAACACATTCCATGGCCATCTCGGGATTTACCCCAATCGGCATATGGGGGACGGAGACGGTCGCCGTGGCATGGGGTCACCGAAAGGCAGGGAAAGGTGCGCAGGGGCAGGTTCGGCGCGTGGTTCAGGCCGATGTGGTCTCCCTCGCCGGATGAGACCTCTTCGTACAGCCGGATGAGACCTCTTCGTACATGGGACCGCCGTCCCGCCCAATCCGAGCACATCCGGATCAGGCCCGGCTCGGCGGCCCAGTCGCCCGGTTGCGTGACCTCCGCGACCCTGGCGTCCAGGGAGACGGTCACGGTGCTACTGACTCCTCCGGTGCCTTTTCTGCGGGTTCGCTGGTGATCAGAACCACGTTGCCGTCCGGGTCTTCGATCATCGTCGCGTAGGGTTCGAGGAGGTGCTCGGGGGCGCTGATGCCCTTGTGGCCGGCGGAGGTGAGTCGCTTCCAGGCGGCGTCGACGGCTTCATCGCTGTCGACGAAGAACTCGACGACCTGCTGGTAGCCGCCTGCTGCGGGGCGGATCCAGTTGGGGTCGAAGCGCTGCGCGACGGGGGCTGTGGTGATGATCATTCGGAGCGCGCCGTTCTCCTTCCACGCCGCGACAGGGCGCTCAGGGTGCGGGTCGGTGATGTCCAGCCCCAGGAGTCGGTAGAAGTCGATCGAGCGTTGCAGGTCACGGACGTAGAGCACGACCATCGCGAAACGCACGCTGTTGGTGGGGGTGTCGTGTTCGATGGGGGCAGCGGCGACGTCAGTCGCACGGGATGATTTGTTTGTCATGGTAGATAATCTACGTGGGTGCATGAATGGTGGCAATGGCAGAAGCAGAGGGTCCAGGCGAGGACCTCGGCGCTATGTTGAGTCGGCTGCTCGGCGTCGTCGTCGAGCGTGAGGCGCCGCTCCTTGAAGCCCACGGCGTGACGATGTGGGAGTACGTCATCCTCGACCGGCTGTCGCGCGAGGACGGCCTGACGCAGAAGGAGCTTGCCCGTCGCAGTCGCCGAGATCCCACACGGCTGATCGGCCACCTGGACGCACTCGGTGATCGCGGTCTGATCGCCCGGGAGATCGACGAGTCGGACCGCCGCCGGCGTACCGTGAGGCTGACCGCAGGCGGCCGTGAACTGGTCCGAAACGTCCGACGTGACATTCGCGCGATGGAAGCGGACCTTCTCGGCGGCCTGACCCCAGGCGCGCAGAACGATCTGCGCGCCTCCCTGGCCGCGGTCCTGCGCCGCGTCGAGCCCGCAAACCCGTCGCCTGCCGACGCCGGATCAGCCTGACTCCGCTGAGCCGTGGTACGGGCCACGGCTCACGGCTCAGCGGGCTTCGGCGGGGAGCAGGTCGGCGAAGCCCATGCGCTTGACGTACTCTCGCTGGGCGGTCAGAGCAAGGGCGTTGACTCCCTCGACGCCGCCACGGGAGAAGTCGACGACGCTGCGGGCCGGCCTCGCCCCGGTCGGGAGGGCGAGGATGCGGGTGATCTCGTCCGCGACCGCGGTCGGATCGGCGTCGGTCCCCGGGGTGAACAGCGCGTTGGTGGCGTCCTCGTTGCGAGCGACGTAGTTGTCCAGTGCGGCGTACTGCGCGGTCACGGCCTGGTCGCTGGCGCGGCCGGAGTTCGGGAAGTGCTCGGTGCCGTGCGTGAAGGGCCCGGGCATCACGATCACCGTCTCGATGCCGAAGTGGTTGGCCTCGTAGGAGGTGACCTGGGCGAGTGCGTCGAACGCGGACTTGGACGCCACGTACGGGCCCAGGAACGGAGGCACGATGACGCTGGTGGTGCTGCCGACATACAGCAGAGTGCCGGCCCGGCGTTCACGCAGGTGCGGCAGCACTGCGCGGTTGACGCGCTGCGCGCCCAGCACATTCACGTCGAACAGGTGCGCCACGTCTTCGGCGGTGAATGCCTCGGTGTAGCCGACGAGCAGGTGGGCCGCGTTGTGCACGACCACATCGAGACCGCCCGCTTCGTCAATGGCGGCCTGTACCGCGGTGTTGGCGGATTCCTGGGACTGCACGTCCAGTTCGAGGACATGCAGGTCGTGACCGGCGGTCTCGGCCCGCAAGCTCTGCGCCCGGGCAGCGTTGCGGCCTTGGGGATCGCGCATGGTGGCGTAGACGGTGTGGCCCGCGCGGGCGAGCGCGATCGCGCTCAGCCGGCCTATGCCGGTGGCCGCGCCGGTGATCAGAACAGTGGACATGATGCTTTCCTACGATTCGTGAGCGCTGAGTCAGTCGGGTGCGATGGTGAGCCGGTCGATCCGGCCCTCGCGCAGTTGGAACGTGATCGGGCTGCTGCCGTTGTAGCCGTTGCCGGTCACCCGGAGGGTGACGACGTAGATATCCGGATCGGAGCCGGGCTCGGCAGCAAGGACCTCGAAGCGGGACTGCTTGCCGATGTTGTCGCTGTGGTTCCACGCCGCGATACCGTCGCGTCCGACGAACACTCGGCCCCAGTCCTCCAGCACCGGGTCGCTGGTGAATGCGTCCACGAAAGCCGCCGAGTCGCCGCGGTTGGTCGCGTCGACGAACTCCTTGATCGGCGCGGGCAGGGAGATTTCAGTCATGGTGGATTCCTCGTTCACCTTCCGTGCGGGTCCAGGTGGTTCACCGTGGCCACGGTCTCGTCGTAATCGCCGCGGGCCTCGCCGTAGCGGAGGAACTTCACCCGCTCGACCTGGATCTCTCGCGCGTCAGGCTGCGTCTCGATCAGCGTGACGACCTCGGCGATGAACTCGTCCAGCGGCATGGCGAACGAACTCTCCCGCTGGCCGGGTACCAGATCGGTCGCCACGGACGGCGGCTCCAGCTCCACAACCTTCACCGTCGTGCCGGCCAGCTGGAGGCGCAGGGTCTCACTGAGCATGTGGATCGCGGCCTTGGTCGCGTTGTAGCTCGGCGTGATCCGCAAGGGTGTGAACGCGAGCCCCGAGGAGACGGTCATGATCGTCGCGTCCGGCCGGGTCCGAAGGTGTTCGACGAACGCGGCGATGAGCCGGATCGGGCCGAGCAGATTGGTTGTGACGGTCTCCTCCGCACTGGTGAGGAACCCTTCCGGCTTGGTCCAGTCCTCGATCCGCATGATCCCCGCCATGGTGACGAGGACGTTGAGCTCCGGGTACTCCGCGATCACCTGGGAGGCGGCTTCGCGGATGCTGTCGGAGCTGGTGGTGTCGATGCGGACCGCGCGGATACCGGGGTGCTCGGCAGTGATCTTCTCCAGCAGCTCCGTGCGCCGACCGCCGATGATGACGGTGTTGCCCTTGGCGCGGAGCGCGAGAGCGAGTTCAAGACCGATGCCGCTGGTCGCACCGGGGATGAAGATGGTGTTTCCGTTGATGTTCATGAGTCGAGTGTTCAAGCGCCGGGCAGGGCGTACCAGAGTCCGCTTGTCGGGGGAAAGCCAGTCTCTGTTTCCGCATCTCAGGCCCACCGATACTTGAGGGCATGGATCGCGACGCACTCGGCGCATTTCTCACCCGCCACCGAAACACCTTGCAGCCCTCCGACGTCGGAGTAGTGGTCGGTCCGCGCCGCCGCGCGGTTGGACTGCGCCGCGAAGAGGTCGCGCAGTTGGCGGGGATGTCCACCGACTACTACACCCGCCTGGAACAGGGCCGCAGCCCCCAGCCGAGCATCCAGATCCTCGGCTCCCTCGCCCGAGCCCTCCGGCTGACCCCCGACGAGCGCGACTACCTGTTCCGGGTCACGGGCCACAGCGCACCGGACCGTCACAGCAGCGGCGACTATGTCGCGCCCGCGCTGCTGCGGGTACTGGACCGGCTGGCCGACACCCCGGCGCTGATCATCTCGGCGCTCGGGGAGACACTGGTCCAGAACGAACCGGCCAAAGCGCTCTTCGGTGACGCCGGCCGCTACACCGGCCTGGAGCGCAGTGAGGTCTACCGCTGGTTCGTCCATCCCCAAACGGAGCGCCGCCGCTACCCAGAACACGACCGCGACCGGCAAAGCCGCGCCCAGGTCGCTTCCCTCCGCGCGGCACTCGGCGCGATGGGACCGGACTCCCGGGCGGCGGAACTCGTCCGTGAGCTGACCCGGAAAAGCCCGGAATTCGCATCCCTGTGGAACAGACAAGAAGTCCACCGCCGCTTCGCGGATCACAAAACCCTCATCCACGCCGAACTCGGCGAGATCGAGGTCGACTGCCAAGTCCTCTTCACCGAGGACCAGTCCCAGGCCCTACTCGTACTCACCGCACCACCACGAAGCGAAGCCGCCGGCAAACTCGAACTCCTCGCCGTTCTCGGCGGCCAGCAGTTCTCCACCGAGCAACAACAAAATCTTGGCGGATCCTCTCAGTGACCATCTACGGTTTCCCGGGTGGTCTCTGCCACGACCGCTCTCCTTTATCGACCGAAAGGAAATGTATTCGACCGGTGCACCCTGCGGCCACGTTTTTCCTTTCCGGTCGCGGGGTGACTTTTCCGGTCGGTGGATTGGTGTGGCCTGTTATGCGGCGGATCCGATATCGGTGACGTGTTCATACTGGCCCCATCGGGAGCCGAGGTCGAGGACGGCGTCATCGACCCATGCGGTGTCGAGGACGTCGTCGACCGGCACCGTCGCGAGCCGGCTGAGACACTCCCGCGGACCGAGTTCCCAGTATCCGTCGTTGGCGTACATGGTCCGCCTCCCACTGCGGTGGGGTGTCCGGTCGCCGTGCGCCGGTACCGAGGCACGGGGCCAGGGCGTCGGTGCCGCCCTCGGGTCACGCTGCCGGTACGGCGACCTCGTGCCGTTCTCCACCGAGTACGACCTTGAGCGCGGCGGTCTCCCCGGCCCGGCCGAAGACGTCGTAGGCCTCCCCCATGCGGTCCAGCGCGAAGGTGTGGGTGACCATCCGCGCGGCGGGCAGTCGGCCGGCGGCTGCCATCCGCAGCAGCATCGGAGTGGAGTAGGTGTCGACCAGGCCGGTGGTGATGGTGACGTTCTTGCTCCACAGGTCTTCGAGGTGGAGGGTCGCCGGCCTGCCGTGCACACCTACGTTGGCGACACGGCCGCCGGGCCGGACCATGCGGGTGCACAGCTCGAAGCTCTCGGGCATGCCCACCGCCTCGATGACGACGTCGGCGCCCAGGCCGTCCGTCAGGTCGGCCACCAGCTGGGCGGGGGCCTCGTGCACGTCGGCCACGGCGTCGGCGCCGAACCGGTGGGCGGCCTCCAGCCGGGCCGGTGTCAGGTCCACCGCGATGATCCGCTCGGGCGAGAACATCCGGGCGGTGGCGATGGCCGCGAGTCCGATGGGCCCGGCGCCGACGACCGCGAGGGTGTCGCCCGGACGTACGTGTCCGTTGCGGACGCCGACCTCGTAGGAGGTCGGGAAGATGTCGGCCAGCAGCACGGCGTCCTCGTCCGCGACCGTGCTCGGCAGCGCGTGCACGGAGAGGTCCGCGAAGGGAACGCGGACGTACTCGGCCTGGGTGCCGTCGATCAGATGGCCGAGGATCCAGCCCCCGCCGCCCCGGCACTGGCCGTACATACGGTCCCGGCAGTACCGGCACCGTCCACAGGAGCTGATGCAGGAGACCAGTACCCGGTCACCGGGCCGTACGGTCAGCACGTCGCCGCCGGCCTCCACGACCTCTCCGACGGCCTCGTGGCCGAGCACCGTCCCGGGTCGCACCTCGGGCACGTCGCCCTTGAGGATGTGCAGGTCCGTTCCGCAGATCGTGACCGCGTCCACGCGGACGACGACGTCGGTGGGCTCCTTGACGGCGGGATCGGGGACATCTTCCCAGGCGGCCTGCCCTGGGCCGTGGAAGACGAAGGCTTTCATGGCGCGTTCACCGTCCTTGGTCCGCTGCGGGGCCGGGGATCGGCGGGCGCCCGGACGGCGCCGGATCCGCCCCGCGGATCCACCCTGTCCCCGGTCGCGCTGCCGCCGCTTGGGCCGACCGGCCCCCGGGTCCCACCTGTCCGGCCCATCCCTCGCCCGCTCACCCGCCGGCATCGTCGATGGCGTCACCCCGCCGTTCGGCCGTCCCGATCAGTCGTGGGGCACGACGGCCACGGGCGCGACGGCGTGCTGCAGGGCGGCGTGGGTGACATGGCCGATGCGCGAGCCGAGGGAACCGTGCCGGTTCCGGCGGCCCACCACGACCAGCGAGGCGTCACGGGCCGCCTCGACGATCGCCGTCGCGGGAGCGCGGTGGCGGCTCTCCTCGATCACCACCACGTCCGGGTACTTCTGCCGCCAGGGCCGCAGTACCTCGGACAGCTCGGCCGCCATGTGCCGCGCGAACGTCGCCCGGGGGTCGTAGCCGACAGCGGGCGCGTGGTCGTATGTCGGGGGAAGACTCCAGCCGTGGACCACCCGCAGCGGCGCGGTGCGGCGTACGGCGCTGTCGAACGCGAAGCCGAGCAGGGTGCCGTCCGGTTTCTCGGTGTCGATTCCGAGCACGACGGGCCGGAACGGCGCCGCCGCGGAGGGGACACCCGCCGGGTCCATCAGGTGCTCGTCGGGGGCCTGCTCGCCCGCCCTGACCAGCACGACCGGGCGCCGGGCGTGCGCCACGACACGCAGGCCGACGGAGCCGAGCAGGAAGCCGCCGACGGCGCCGAGCGCCCGGGAACCGAGGACGAGCAGCTCGGCGGCGTCCGCGACCTTGGCCAACAGAACCGCCGGGCGCCCGGTGAGAAGCTCGCCGATCACGTCCACGCCGGGGTGGCGCAGGGCTATGCCCGTCGTGGCCTCCCACGGGAGGTTCTCCGTCCAGTCCTGCGAGGTCTCAACTCCGACCAGCGGGGCCTGCGCGACGGGCTCGGGGTCCGGCTCCCGGACGTGCACGACCTTCAGCGAGAGGCCGCGCAGTCTGGCCTCCCGGGCTGCCCACTCCGCGGCGGCCCGGCTCTCGGCCGAGCCGTCGAGACCTACGGTGACGGTTCGGAGCATGATCTCCACCTCCCGTGGCCAAGCCCGAGCGGGCGGTACCGCCCCCAGGAGCCGGTTCCAGCGTGCGGCCCGGGAGACGGCCGGGGGCAAGGGGCCGGTGGTCCCTGGCCGGGACCGACCGACCCTCGACTTCGCCCCGACGGCGGCGCGGGCAGGGACCCAGCGGTGGTCCCTTCGGGGAGAAGTGACGAGCTGCGGTGGGTCTGCCGTGCCCGTCGCTCCGGCCGCGCGGGATGATGTCCAGCGGTCGCCGGAGGCCGCCGCCACCGGCAGAACCGAATGGCCGTGTCCCCAGGAGCCGTTGAGGTGCCGGCCGGCCTTCGTCCACGAGGAGAGAAGGGCGGCTCATGTCCGAGGAGGCGGGCAGAGGTGTTCCTCGGTGGCGCGACCTGGTGCCCGGGATCGTGGCCCTGTGCGGCTACCGGCGCGCGTGGCTGCGGGGCGACCTGCTGGCCGGCGTCACGGTGGCCGCCTACCTGGTGCCACAGGTGATGGCGTACGCGGGTGTCGCCGGGCTGTCGCCGGTCGCCGGGCTGTGGGCGATCCTGCCCGCCCTCGCCCTGTACGCGCTGTTCGGCTCGTCCCGCCTGCTCTCGGTCGGGCCCGAGTCCACGACGGCCCTGATGACCGCCACGGTGGTGGGCCCGCTCGCCGCGGGCGATCCCGGGCGCTACGCTCCGCTGGCGGCCGCTCTCGCCGTCGCGGTCGGACTCCTCTGCCTGGTGGCACGGGTCGTGCGGCTGGGCTTCCTGGCCGACCTGCTCTCTCGCCCGGTCCTGATCGGCTACATGGCGGGCGTGGCAATGATCATGACGGTGGACCAGTTGCCGAAGCTCACCGGCGTGCGGACGGCCGGCTCCAGGTTCTTCCCTCAACTGCTGTCGTTCGTCACCCACTTGTCCGAAGTCCAGTGGGCCACCGTGGCCCTGTCCACCGCGGTGCTCGTGTTCCTCTTCGCGGTGTTCCGGTACGTCCGTGCCGTGCCGGGTCCGCTGCTGGCCGTGGTCCTCGCCACGTCCGCCGTGGTGGTGTTCGACCTCGACGGCACCTACGGCGTCAAGGTCATCGGCGAGGTACCGTCCGGGCTGCCCTCGTTCGCGATGCCGGAGCTGGGCGAGTTGCCGGGCCTGGTCCTGCCGGCTCTCGGCGTACTCATCGTCGCGTACACCGACTTCGTCCTCACAGCCCGCGCGTTCGCCGGACAGGGCGACGCCGAAAGCCCGGGGCTCGACGCGGACCAGGAGTTCCTGTCGCTGGGCGCCGCGAACCTCGGCGCGGGCGTCCTGCACGGCTTTCCGGTGAGCAGCAGCGCGAGCCGTACCGCGCTGGCCGCCTCGGCGGGTGCCATGAGTCAGGTGTACTCCCTGGTGGCGGGGGGTGTGGTGCTGGCCGTCCTGCTCTTCCTCAGCCCTCTGCTCGCCCGGACGCCGTCCGCCGTCCTCGGCGCGCTCGTCGTGTACGCGGCCGTCCGCATGGTGGACGTCGCCGGATTCCGCCGCCTGGCGGCCTTCCGGCGCCGGGAGGTCCTGCTCGCGCTCGGCTGTCTTGCCGGTGTCCTCGCGCTCGACATCCTCTACGGCGTCCTGGTGGCCGTCGGGCTCTCGGTGGCGGAACTCCTCACCCGCGTGGCCCGCCCGCACGACGCTGTCGAGGGCCTGGTCCCCGGCCTCGCGGGCATGCACGACATCGACGACTACCCCACGGCCCGCACGATCCCGGGCCTCCTCGTCTACCGCTACGACTCCCCGTTGTTCTTCGCCAACGCCGAGGACTTCCGGCGCCGCGCGCTGGCCGCCGTCGACGAACAGAGCGAGCCCGTCCGCTGGTTCGTCCTCAACGCGGAGGCGAATGTGGAGGTCGACATCACCGCCCTCGACGCGGTCGACACCGTGCGTCGGGAACTGGCCCGCCGTGGCGTCGTGTTCGCCCTCGCCCGCGTCAAACAGGACCTCCTCGACGACCTCAGGGCGCACGGCCTGGCGGACTCCGTCGGCGCGGATCTGATCTTCCCCACGCTCCCCACCACGGTCGACGCGTACCGGAAGTGGCGCGACGATCAGTAGGCCGGGGTGAGGCCGTCGCTGTCCGGTGTCAGCGTCCGTCCGGCGGTCACGGGCTCGCCCCGGGCCGGGCGTCGGTCGTGCGGGGACCTTCGGCCCTGGGCCGGGAGCCGATTCCGTCCGATCGTGGAAGTGACGGCCGGCGCCGAGCCGATCCGAACCGCGGTGAGGAGCACGCGATGTCACACACAGGCGAGTGGAAGGTACGCCTCCACCTCTTCGAGGAGGACGACGGGACGACCAAGGCGCACGTGGTCCTGGACACCGGCGTCACGGAACTGTCCGGCAGGGGAACCGCGCACTGCAATCCGGCGGACACGAACGTCCCGGAGATCGGCGACGAACTGGCGGTGGGCAGGGCGATGACCGATCTCGGCAGGCAGCTGCTCACCACGGCCGACCGGGACGTCCGGGCCGCGGCCGGGACCCGGCCGCCCGACCGGCAGACAGCCGGATGGCCTGTCTGATTTCCGGAGGAGGCCTGGTCGCGGGGCCGGCCGGGCTCCGGGAACCCGCGGCACCACACCGTCTTCGGAGCGGAGCGAGTCGCAGGTGCGGGTCCCGTCACTCAGAATGGGTGTCACGGTGGCCGTCCCGCGGTCACAGAACCTCACCCGGGCGACAGGGGGAGGAGCCATGAAGGTAGGAGTGCTGACCGGCGGCGGCGACTGCCCCGGTCTCAACGCCGTGATCCGCGGTGTGGTCCGCAAGGGCGTCCAGGAGTACGGGTTCGAGTTCGCCGGCCTGCGGGACGGCTGGCTCGGCGCGCTCCGGGACGACGTGAGACCACTGGGCATCCCCGAGGTGCGGGGCATCCTGCCGCTCGGCGGGACCATTCTCGGCTCGTCGCGGACCAACCCGTTCAAGCACGAGAACGGCGTGCGGCGCATCAAGGACACCCTCGCCGCGCACGGCATCGACGCCCTCGTGGTCATCGGAGGCGAGGACACGCTCGGGGCGGCGGCCGAACTGAGCCGGCAGGGTATTCCTCTGGTCGGCGTGCCCAAGACGATCGACAACGACGTTCCCGGCACCGACTACACCTTCGGCTTCGACACGGCCGTGGGCATCGCTACCGAGGCCATCGACCGCCTCCACACCACCGCCGAGTCGCACATGCGCACCCTGGTCGTCGAGGTGATGGGCCGCCACTCCGGATGGATCGCCCTGCACGCGGGTGTCGCGGGCGGCGCGAACGTGATCCTCGTCCCGGAGCGGCCGTTCGACATCGAGCAGGTCTGCGCCTGGGTGAAGAGCCGCTTCGAGTTCCATTACGCGCCCATCGTGGTGACCGCGGAGGGTGCCGTGCCCAAGGAGGGCCAGATGGTCCTCAAGGACCGGTCGGTGGACGAGTACGGCCACGTGCGGCTGTCCGGGATCGGCGAGTGGCTGGCGCGCGAGATCTCGCGGCGCACCGGCACGGACGCCCGCACGACGGTCCTCGGTCACGTCCAGCGCGGCGGCACGCCGAGTGCCTTCGACCGCTGGCTGGCCACCCGCTTCGGGCTGCACGCCGTGGACGCGGTCAGGGAGGGCGCGTTCGGAACCATGGTCGCCCTGCGGGGCACCGGCATCGTACGGGTGCCCATCCCCGGTGCCGAGTCGAGGACCAAGGTGGTCGATCCGTCGCTCTACGACGAGTTCGAGGTCTTCTTCGGCTGATAATTCGAGATGTTCTTCGGCTGATCCACGACCCGGACCCACGCGCTGCACGGCAGACGGAGCGGACCTCTCGCCGGTCCCTGCGTCGCGTGTGTCAGCGGGCGTGCGGTACGACCGCCACGGGGCAGCCGGCGTGGTGCAGCACAGCGTGCGTGACGGGCCCGAGGCGTCCTTCGCCGTCCGGCCTGCCAGTACGGCGGCCCACCACCAGCAGGGCCGCCGTCCGGGAGGCGTTCAGCAGCGCCTCCGCGGGGTGGAGCAGCACCACATCCGTACGAACCGTCACCTCCGGGTACTTTTCCTGCCGGACACCCACCGCGTCGGACAGTCGCAGCACCTCCTGGTCCTCCCAGGTGGCTCGGTCCTCCTCGGTGACGAACAGCGTCCGGGGCGACACCGCCTCGACGGGGAAGGCCCAGGCCTGCACCACCCGGAGCAGCGCCCCACGCGTCCTGGCCGTCTTGAACGCGAAGTCCGCCACCTCGTCGACCGGCCGGTGCGCGTCGAAGCCCACCACGACGTCGGAGCCGTCCGCCGCGCGCGTTCCGTTCCCGAAGTCGCCGGGGCGCCGGCCGGGAACCACCACGACGGGGCAGGTGGCCGCGGCGGCCACCCGGAGTGCCACCGAGCCGACCGCCAGCCCCGCGAAGCCACCCGAACCCCGCGCACCCACCACGAGGAGCCCGGCAGCGTGCGCCTCGGACAGGAGCGCCCCGGCCGGGGCGTCGGCACTCTGCCGGCCCGACACCCGCAGGTCCGGGTGGCGCACGCGCAGGTCCGCGACCGCCTCCTGGACGAGATGTTCGCCCACGCGCCGCAACGTCTCGCCTGCGGGTCCGGCGGAGGGGTCACCCGGAAGCGGAGGGGCTGCGTGCACGAGCCGGAGGGGAACACCCCTCCGCTCCGCTTCTCCCGCCGCCCACTCGGCCGCGGCGAGACCGTGCTCGGATCCGTCAACGCCCGCCAGCACCGGGTGGTCCATCGTGTCCCCTCCTCCACTCGCCGGGTCCGGTCACATCCTCCTCGACCTTTCCCCGACCGGACCCGGCCGCGTCCCGACGGACGGAACTTTCCCCCGCTCGTGTGCCGTTCGGCCCAGCCCGAAGGAAGACCGGGTGCTGCCCGGCCCCGACTCACATCGTCGGCCTCGCCCTCGCGCGTGGCGCGGATATACCCCGTGCGCACGCGTCCTCAGGATCCGGAGGGGGACGGCCGGGCGTCGTCCTTTCGCCAGGTCAGGTTCCCGGCGACCGGGACCGCCCCGTCCACGCCCCGGCACACCTGCTCGACGACGGGACCCAGGCTTCGGTACTCCACCGTGCCGGTGAGTCCGACGTGCCCGGAACGCACTCGCACGTCCACGCCCGCCGGTTCGAGCCTCAGCGTCGCCCGCAGCAGATCCCGGGTGATCTCCTGGCGGATGGCGTCGTCGGAGCGCAGGAAGATCCTCAGCAGGTCGCCACGGCCGGCGGGTAGCCCGTTTCCGCCGGCCGTCCGGCCGAGGCCGCTGGTGTGTCGCGCCGTACCGGCGAAGGTGCGACGGTGTTCACAGGGACCGCACGAGCCGTGGACCGCCCGTCGCGCTCCGTCCGGCGCGATCCGACGTGACTGGCGTGACCGGGGAACGAGCAGCCGAGGGACGGCCGTCCGCGGCACCCATCAGGAGAGGCAGAAGACGCCATGGTCCAGACCTCATGGACGACAGCAGGTGTGTTCACGGGGCCGGGAGGCGTTCGTACGGATGAGGGCGGGACCCTCACCGGGGAGCTGACCGTGCACACCGCCTGGGACAGTGGGCAGGCGGAGGTGAAGGTCCAGTACAGCGGCACGTCGAAGTGGTTCACCCTCACCGGCAGCCCGGTGCCGTGCCCCTCCGGGCCGGAGAGCCGCACCCTGCACCAGACGGTGGTGGAAGCGGTGCGGGCCGGCGGCGGCACCGTCCTGCCACGCGAAGACGGCCCCTGAGATCGGGCCGGGACAGGCGGGGCAGCACGCCCAGGGGCTGCGTCCGGGTCACCCGGCTGCTGCCCGGATGGATCCCGTGGTCCGCTCCCGTGCGGCCAGGCGGGCCGCCGACACGTCACCGGGTGCCTCACGCCTCCCGACAGGAGGATCAGCGCGGCAGGAGTTCGGCGAGCAGACCGCGGACGTGCCGCTCGATCTGGTCGCGGATCGGCCTGACGGCCTCGATCCCCTGGCCGGCCGGGTCTTCGAGCGACCAGTCGAGGTACTGCTTGCCGGGGAAGACGGGGCAGGTGTCCCCGCATCCCATGGTCACCACCACGTCGGAGGCCTGTACGGCTTCCATGGTCAGCACCTTCGGAGTCTCGGCGGAGAGGTCGATGCCGGCTTCCGCCATGGCCTGGACGGCGACCGGGTTGACCGAGGCCGCGGGCGCGGACCCGGCGGAGCGGACCTCGACAAGGCCGTCGGAGAGGTGGGTGAGGAAAGCAGCGGCCATCTGCGAGCGGCCGGCGTTGTGGACGCACACGAACAGGACGGACGGCTTGGTTTCAGGCACGGTGGGAGCTTTCCGGGGTGGCGGCCGGGTCGGCCGCGGGCGAGGGTCGGGGAAAGGAGCGGCGGACGGCGAGGGCGACGTGGACCAGGCCGATCAGGACGGGAACCTCGATGAGAGGGCCGACGACTCCGGCGAGGGCTTGGCCGCTGGTGGCACCGAAGGTCGCGATGGTGACGGCGATGGCGAGTTCGAAGTTGTTGCCGGCGGCGGTGAACGCCAGTGTCGTCGCCTTCGGGTGGTCCAGACCGACGGCGCGGCCGACGGCCATGGATCCGGCCCACATGAGCGTGAAGTACACCAGCAGCGGCACCGCGATCCGGGCGACGTCCAGCGGCTGGGAGGTGATGGCGTCTCCCTGGAGGGCGAAGAGGACGACAACGGTGAACAGCAGCCCGTACAGGGCGAACGGCCCGATCCGAGGGATCAGCTTCGTCTCGTACCAGGTGCGCCCCCTGGCCTGCTCGCCGAGGCGCCGGGTGAGGAACCCGGCCAGCAGAGGGATCCCGAGGAAGATCAGGACGGAACGGGCGATCTCCCACACCGAGACATCCAGCGCGGTCTGCTCCAGCCCGAGCCAGCCGGGCAGGACGGTGAGGTAGAACCAGCCCAGCGCGGCGAAGGCGAGCACCTGGAAGAGCGAGTTCAGGGCGACCAGAACGGCGGCGGCCTCACGGTCCCCGCACGCGAGGTCGTTCCAGATGACCACCATGGCGATGCACCGCGCGAGTCCGACGATGATCAGGCCGGTGCGGTACTCGGGCAGGTCCGGCAAGAAGGTCCAGGCGAGCGCGAACATCAGGGCCGGTCCGACGAGCCAGTTCAGGACCAGGGACGTCACGAGCAGGCGGCGGTCGCGAGTGACGGTGTCGAGGCGGTCGTAGCGGACCTTGGCCAGTACGGGGTACATCATCACGAGCAGGCCCAGCGCGATGGGCAGGGAGACCCCGGTGAGGGTCACCGTGGCCAGCGCGTTCCCGAGGCCGGGCACGAGACGGCCGAGGCCGAGCCCCGCCGCCATCGCGAGCAGGATCCACACGGCGAGGAAGCGGTCGAGGAACGACAGCCGCCCGGCGACCGGTGCGGCCGGCGCCGACGCCCGCGCGGCGGCCGTGTCCGTGCTCACGAGGCGGCTCCGGCGGTCGCGGCCGGTGGCTGTTCGGCCGGGCGGGTGAGGAGCGCGGCGAGCCGGTCGGTCGTCTGCGGCAGCAGGCGGTAGTACACCCAGGTGCCCCGGCGCTCCGAGTCGATGAGCCCGGTCTGTTTCAGCAGCTTCAGGTGGTGGGAGATCGTCGGCTGCGACAGGTCGAAGGCCGGTGTGAGATCGCAGACGCAGACCTCACCGCCCGCGCGGGACGCGATCATCGACAGCAGGCGCAGCCGTACCGGGTCCCCCAGCGCCTTGAACACCCTCGCCAGATCGACTGCCTGCTCCTCGTCCAGCGGGGCGGTCAGCAGCGTCGGGCAGCACCCCTCGCCGCCGGCCTGACCGAGCATCGCGACCTCTTGTTTCGACATGCGTCTATGTTGACGTTTCTCGATCCAGGACGCAAGGTTGCATCGACAGTCATCGAATCAACCCGATCGGGAGTGCTGCCGTGTCCCGTGTCCAGCTCGCGCTCAACGTCGCCGACCTCGAAGCCTCGGTGACCTTCTACTCCAAGCTGTTCGGCGTCGAACCGGCCAAGCGCCGTCCCGGCTACGCCAACTTCGCGATCACTGAGCCTCCGCTCAAGCTCGTACTGATCGAGGGCGAGCCCGGCCAGGACACCCGCCTGGACCACCTCGGCGTCGAGGTCGAATCCACCCGGACGGTCACCGCCGCCACGGACCGCCTCAAGAAAGCCGGGCTCGCGACGTTCGAGGAGAGCGACACCTCCTGCTGCTACGCCCTCCAGGACAAGGTCTGGGTCCACGGTCCCGGCAAGGAGCCATGGGAGGTGTACGTGGTCAAGGCCGACGCCGACCACATGGGCAGGAGCCCCGCGCTCGAAGGCGGAGACGCCTGCTGTGCCGGCCTGCCGGAGCCCGGAGTCGCGCCGTCGGCTCCGGGCTGCGCCTGCGGCGGCTGAAGGTCGCGTACGCGGGTCTGTCCGGCGATCCCGGCCAGATCCGCCGGTGGGCCTGGCCGGCGGTCCGCTACCGGACCGTCGCCGCCGCCGTCGATTGCCGCGCCTGGTCCTCCCCCGTCTCGTCCCGGTCGACGCACTTCGCCAGGCAGCGGGTACGGGAGAGCGTGAAGACGCCGTACGAGAGCAGGGCGACCCCCAGGAGAGCGGGTATGAGCCACAGACCGCGGCGGGGTGACTCCGCGAAGAGGGTGACGCCGAGGCAGAAGCTGACCACGGCGTCCCCGAGGGTGAGCGCGGGCTGCGAGGCGATGAGCGGGCCGCCTTGCATGGCGTAGCCGAGCAGGATGATCGAGAGCGACCCGACGACCGCGAAGGCGTAGGTCTGCCAGGCCAGGAAGAAGGCGGCGGTTCCCTGCCGGGACAGGATGTGGGTCGCGGACTTCACGAACGCCGCCGTGAGGGCATTGCCGACGGCGGCCGCCGCGGCGAGGCAGGCGGCACGGGCCACGCCGTGCGGGCGACGCAGGCCGATGCCGATGAGGACGGCCTCCACCGCGGCGACCGCGAGGATCGTCGGGATCCACCACATGCCGGGAACCTGCTCCCGGCCACCGGTGGGCGCGGCGGAGAAGAGACTGATCGCGAGCCCCGCGAAGATGGCGACGACGGATCCCCACGCCTTCCGGGAGACCTGGACGTGGAAGACCATGCTGCCGAAGAGCAGGGCGAGCGGCAGTTCGAGGATGAAGATCGGCTGGACGGCGGCCAGGCTGCCGAAATTGAGCGCGAGCGCCTGGAACAGGGCCGAGCCGACGACCCCGAGGATGCCTCCGAGCCAGAGGGGATTGCGCACCAGCGCGAGGGCGAGCGCGAAGGGAGAACGAGACTCGGGAGTGGTCGTCGCAGCGCGCCTTTGCAGAACGGTGCCCCAGGCGTTGCTGCCGGCGGCAAGCACGGCACATGCCATCGCGAAAATCATGTCGACCGCATCGCTTCCGGGCTTTGGGCCAGATCCTTTTCCACTCGCCGCGGGGACATGGTTCGCCCTCGCTTCCGGTGACGCCGCGCAGCTGAGCGGCTTCGGCGAGTTTCACCGCGGCAAACGGTGAATTCCGCTCAGAGTCTAGTCACGTCCGTTCGTCAGTGACTGTGTGCGGGCGATCAGCAGAGCCACGTCGTCGTGACTGGAGGGGGCCCGGAGTTCCTGGAGCAGGCGGTCACAGGTGTCCTCGATGGACAGGTCTGGCGGCGACAGCAGCCGGAGGAGGTCGTCGAGGCGCTCGTCGATGGGGTCCTCGCGTGTCTCGACCAGTCCGTCGGTGTAGAGGATCAGCTGGTCGCCGGGGTGCAGGCCGATGGTCGTGGTCTCGAACGGGACGCCGCCGACTCCCAGCGGTGTGCCCGTGGGCAGCTCGAGAAGTTCGGGGCTGCCGCCGGCCCGCTTGAGGACCGGCGGGAGGTGGCCCGCGCAGGCGACGTGCAGGCGGCGGTCCTGCGGGTCGTAGATGGCGTAGACGCAGGTGGCGAGGTACGGATCCAGCCCCTGGATGATCTTGTCGAGGTGGGTGAGGATCCGGGCGGGGTCGAGGCCGAGGTCGGCGAGTGTCGAGGTCGCTGTGCGCAGGCGGCCCATGGTGGTCGCCGCGGAGATGCCGCTGCCCATGACGTCACCCACCACGAGGGCCGTCCGCTCACCATCGAGAGGGATGACGTCGAACCAATCGCCTCCCACCTCGCTGAAGGCTTGTGCGGGCCGGTAGCGGGCGGCGACCTCCAGTCCCGGATGCCGGGGGGAGAGCTGCGGCAGCAGAGTGCGCTGGAGCGTCTCGGCAGTGCTGCGGATGTGCTGGTGCAGTACGGCATTGTCGATGCTGAGGGCGGCCGACGAGGCCAGCTCGCAGGCGAGGGCGAGGTCGTCCTCGTCGAAGGGGTGGGGGTTGCGCGCCCGTGCCATCGCCATGACGCCGATGATCTGGCCCCGAGCGATGAGAGGAACGGCCATGTCGGTGTGGACGCCGGCCTGCGCGAGGAGGCGGGCGGCGTGGTCGTTCTCGGCGATGCGTGAGGTGTCGCCGCTGTTCAGACGGGCGATGAGCACCGGTTCCCCGGTGCGGACACAGTGCGTCGCCGGGTGGTGAACGTGGTACGAGGTCAGGCGGCCGGGAGCCACGATCGCCTCGGCGGCGCCGGTCGGATAGGCCGTCTTCACCGCGAGGGCGCGGAAGACCGCCGGACCGTCCCCGAGGTCCGTGCGGCCCGTCTGCAGGAAGGAATCCAGCAGGTCCACGGCGACCATGTCGGCCAGGTCGGGGACGACGACGTCAGCCAGGTCCTGGGCCGTGGTGTCCACCTCGAGGGTCCTGCCGATCCGGGCCGAACTGCCGGCGATCAGCCGCAGCCGTTGCTGTGCGCGGTCGGCCTCCTGCGCCGCCCGGTAGCGGTCGGTGATGTCCACGACGACGTTGGCGATGCCGAGAACATGCCCTCCCCGGTCCTCCAGGCGGAACAACGACATCGTCCACGCGCGCACCTCGTCCGGGCTGCCGGGAGCCTGGCTCACCACCTGTCGGTCCACCACCGGGACACCGGTCTCCAGGACCTCCCGCATGCTGTTCTCGGCGCTGAGGAACGGTTCTCCGGGCAGGACCTCCCCGAACCGCCGGCCGAGATGATCGGCCTCCGACACCTCGTGCATGGCCGCGAGGGCCGGGTTGACAGCCAGATATCGCAGGTCGACGTCCAGGACGGACAGCCCGATCGGCGCCTGACTGACCAACCGATCGGACAGGGCCAGTTTCCGTTCCAGCTGCAGTAGCGTGGACCGGTCGCTGGCCAGCCCCAGCGCGTAGTGATCGCCCAGGTGGTCCGTCAGCCGCATGTTGCGGAACTCCACCAGGCGCGTGCTGCCATCCTTGTGCCGGACGGGAAACGGCCCGGCCCACGACCGGCCTGTCATCATCACCTCGGCGAACAGCGCGATCGCCGCGTCCCGGTGACTGGGGTCGAGCAGGAGCTGCGCCGCGTACTGCCCCACCGCCTCTTCCCGGGTGTAGCCGAACAGGTCATCGGCCTGCGGACTCCACATGTCGATCCGGCCGTCGGCCTCCAACAGCACCGCGGCGACCCCCAGCAGATCGATCAACGCGCTCGGGTCCGACCCCACGCCCTCGGGGCAGTCATCATCCGGTGCCTGCCGCGCTGGGCTCATGGCGTCGCTCCTCCCGCCGGCCGTGGTGTCGGGATGCCCCTCACAGAAGCCATCCTCTGCCCCCTCGGGGGCCTCGGCCAGCGTTGGCACGCACGCTGCGCAGGCCCGGACGTCTAGGGCCGGCCGGGCGGGACGTTGGAGACCGCCTGGTCGCCGCCCGCGTCGACGCCCCCGCCTTCCTGCAGCCGTCGCTCTCGATCCACGGGGACGTTCGCGGGCTTCACGCCGCCTTGCCGAGGGGATCGGCGGTCAGGAGCTCGTAGGTCTCCGTCAGACGCAGGACGTGCTCGACCCGGGGATGGAGCCCGCCGACCACGACCTGGCCGCCTTCGGCGAGCAGGCGTCTGCGCAGTTGCAGCATGAGGTTGAGTCCGCTGGAGTCCATGAACGTCACCCCGGACAGGTCCAGGTGGAGCGTTCTGCCGCCGAGCGGGATGACGAGTGTGGCTTCCCCGAGTACGGGGCAGGTGGTCAGGTCCAACTCCCCGGCCACGGTGACCACCGTCCGGTCAGGGTACTGCCGAGTGTTCACGGTGAGGTTCTTCATGGTTCGCCTCGAATCCGAGGTCGAGCCCATCACACCCCCGACGAAGGGGCATCAAGCGCGCGACGCGGGCCGCGCACAGCCGAGCGAAACAACCCGCATCCCGCCCCGGCCATCGTGATGGCCTCGAAGAGAACGCAGGGTCTCCCACCAGACCAGGCTGGTTGTCCCCGAAGCCTCCCACGGGCCCGGAACCCGACACCAGCCCACACCCTCGGCGACCGAGCCCCGGCCCAAGCCACACCCGCGAACATCATCGAAGTGTGTACGGCCGCATGTCCCCGCCGGAGCCCGACCGGACGAGGCCGTACACGAGCTGATGCGCCCGTGGCGACGAGTGGGTTGACGGTGCTTCGGCACCCCCTCTAAGTTCACGGCTTATAAAAAGAGGTGAACCCTGTGTGTCACCTCACTGGTCGTCCACCGCGGTCGCATCAGCCCCCGCCTTCGGAACGCCCGCCCGATCCAGCGCACCCGTACCGCTCGCCCGGCGTCGGACGAGCGGATCCCGCCTGCTCCCGCCGGGCGGCAGGCGACACCCCCCACCCGATCAGGAGTTCCCGTGCCTCTGAGACACCCCCACTGGTGGCGACCGCGCTCCCGGACCGCCGACCCCGCGGCGCGCGGCCGTCGGGCCACGCTCGCGCTGACGGCGACGGCGGTCGGCGCGCTGCTCGCGCCCGTCGCTCTGACCGCAGTGAACGCGCCGGCGGCCCAGGCGGCCGGCGCTTCCGTTCAGGTGTACTTCAGCTCGGAGTCGACCGCCTCGGGGTTCGGCCCGGCCAACGCGAACTGGTTCACCAACCCGGCGACGGGGCTCGCCTCGACCCGGTACCAGCTGTCGCGGCAGTCCGACCTCACCACGGCCACCGCCTCGGGCACGGCCACCATCACCGCCGACACGGCCACCCGTTACCAGTCGGTCCTCGGGGTCGGCTCCTCGCTGGAGGAGTCGACGATCTACAACCTGTCCCGGATGAGCGCCTCCGCGCGTACCGCGGCGCTGCGCAAGCTCGTCGACCCGGTCAACGGCGCCGGATTCAACATCGCCCGGATCCCGCTGGGTTCGAGCGACTTCACCGCACGGCAGTTCTACACCTACGACGACGGCGCGGCCGACCCGAGCCTGTCGCGGTTCTCCCTCCAGAAGGACATCGACTACCACATCATCTCGGTCCTCAAGGAGGCAAAGGCGATCAACCCCAACCTGCTGTTGTTCGGCAGCGTGTGGAGCCCGCCTGCCTGGATGAAGAACAACAACAGTCTGATCGGCGGCACCCTTCCCGACGCGAACATCCCCGTCCTCGCGACCTACTTGCGCAAGGCCGTCACCGCCTACGCGGGGCAGGGACTGCCGTTGTACGCCGTCACGATGCAGAACGAGCCGCTGTTCTCACCGCCGGACTACCCGGGCATGACGCTCACCGCCGACCAGGAACGCAGGATCGCCACCGCGCTGCGCACCGAGCTGAACGGCAACGGCGCGTCGGCCACCAAGATCTGGGCCTTCGACCACAACTTCGGCGACGGCCCGAGCTACACGGCCGGGGTCCTCGGCAATCCCGGCTCGCCCAGCAGCGCGTTCAACTCGGTCGACGGCATCGCCTTCCACGACTACGGCGGCGATCCGACCGCCATGGGACAGGTCAGGTCGAGCTACCCGACCAAGGACGTGGCCATGACCGAGCGTGCCGTGTGGGGCACCGCCGGCGCGGACCGGATCGTCCAGTACTTCCGCAACCAGTCGATCATGTACCAGGACTGGGTCACCATGCTCGACCAGAACCGCAGCCCTGAGCAGTGGTCCGGCGCACCCGACCCGACCATGTTCATCCAGTCGCCGGGCAATCCGGACACGTACTGGGCACTGCCCGAGTACTACATCGTCGGCCAGTTCTCGAAGTTCATCGCACGCGGCGCCACCCGGGTCGAGACGAACAACGGCACCAGCGGCAGTGTCACCAACGTCGCCTTCCTCAACCCGGACGGCAGCCTGGTGACCGTCGTGGTCAACCAGACGGCCTCCAACCAGCCCTTCACCCTGCGCGCCAACGGCCAGCAGATCAGCAGCACACTGCCCGCCAAGACGGTGGGCACGTACATCTGGCCCGACGTCGGCGGTGGCAGCACCGGGCCCGTCGACCCGACGAAGTGGTACACGGTCACCAACACCAACAGCGGCAAGTGCGTCGACGACACGGCCGGTTCGACCGCCAACGGCGCCGCCGTGCAGCAGTGGACCTGCGTGCCCGGCAGCACCAACCAGCAGTGGCAGTTCCAGCCCACCGACAGCGGCTACTACAAGGTCGTCAGCCGCAACGCGGCCGGCGCCGTCTGGGACGTCACCGGAGGAACGGGCGCCGGCAACGGCGCGAAGATCCAGCTCTGGGCCTACGGCGGCGGCACCAACCAGCAGTGGAAGCCGGTACCTGGGGCAGGCGGCACCTACACCCTGACGCCACGCAGCAGTTCCTCCCAGTGCCTGGACGTCACCGATGTCTCCACCGCCGACGGCGCCCGGCTCCAGCAGTGGAGCTGCTCCGGCGGCGCCGCCCAGTCCTTCACACTCACCGCTCAGTAGGCCAGATCGGCGCTGCCCGCTGCCCGGCGTCCTGCGTTCCGCGGGACGCCGACAACGTCCTGCGCGAGTTCGCACCGCGGACCGCAGCCCAGGCCACTGTCGGGGTCGCGGAGCCGGGGCGGCACACCCGGCTCCCACACGCTGCGCGCGACAGGCGTGCCGGGGCCTCTCATGACGGTCCGGGTGACCGTTGTCCTCCACGCCGACGCCGGTGCCTTCTCAGGAGCGCTCCCCAACGCCTTCCGGATGCCCGGCACCCACGCGACCCCGCCGACGGACCCGCACGACGGCGACATCACTCACGACCCGTCCTACGGCCTCTTCGACCCCGGCTACATCAACCAGCTTGCGTCTCGCGGGTCACCCCACAAGGTGTCATGGCACCACTGCCCGGGTGGATTTACGGTCGGGTACTTTCCGTACGCACGGAGAGATCGTTGTCGGCCGTGTAGTAAGGGCGGACGACCGTGCCGCCGATCAAGGCCGTGGGGAGGACGAAGATGTCCTTGCGCTCCGCGACGTCGTCGAGGAGGCGGCCGATCCGGACGGAGGTCTCACCGTCGATCCTGACGGACAGGTCCCAGACACGGTTCCCGGTACCGGCGTCACCGGCCAACTCCGCGTAGTCCACGGTGAAGGAGAACCGGTGGCCGTCCTTCTCGGCCGTCGGCACGACGGTCCGCTCGGTGCCGCTCCCGCTCCGCACGCGCAGCCGTACGGCCGGAGCCTCGCCGAGGGTGGCGCCGTGCAGCCGTGCCTTGACGGTCATCGAGCGGTCCGTGACGTGGACGCCTTCGACCTCCGCGTGGGCGGTGCGCAGCCACGCCCGCACCGCCAGATAGCCGTCCCTGGTGACGTACGGGACGCGCACGGCCACCGGTGACGGTCTCTCGCGCAGGTGGCCGTCGACGAGGGCTCGAAGGTCCCGCAGCCCCGGGCGCAGTCGCAGCCGTGGTGCGCCTGGTCCGGGGATCAGGTAGACGTCCCACCGGCCCTCGGCGAGCGTGGGTTCCGGCTGCAGGACGGCGGACGGTCGACCGTCCGTGGCCGGTTTCAGGTCGAGAACGTGGAGGACCTCTTCGGACTGCCCCTTCCTGGGGCGAAGTCGCAGCAGCAGACGGCCCGTTGCCGACGGCGCCCGCAGCGCGAAGGTGAGGCGGCCGTCCGGGCTTGCCGTGCAGTCGGTCTGGAGGTCGGCCATGGTCGTCGTGCCCTGTTCGGTGGTCATCGCTTTCCCCTCCGTACCGTGTGCAGCGCACCGGACGCCACCACCCTCGCGAGGTCGCGTGCGGCGAAGCCCTCGCTGACCAGGGCCCGTTGTACCCGTCCGCGTTCCCCCGCCGCTCCTCGCCCGGACCCCCGTGCGGCCACCGCCTCGTCGATCAGGCGCTCGACCCGCTCCACGATCGCTTCGGGGTCGAACCGTCGCGCGTTCTGCCGTGCCATGCGGCCCATGTGCCGGCGTCGCTCGTCGTCCTGTACGAGTTCCAGTAGTGCGGCGCTCAACGCCTCGCGGTCGTCGACGGGGACGAGCAGGCCGTCGGCGCCGTCCTCGATGATCTCGCCGGGTCCGTACGGGCAGTCGGTGCTGACGACCGGCAGACCGCAGCGCATCGCCTCCACGATGGTCATGCCGAACGCTTCGAAGTCGGCCGCGGTCGCGCCGATCGATCCCTTGACCCACTCCGCCTCCATGGGCGCGGCCGCTCCCATCAGGAAGGCGTGGTCGCTCAGGCCTAGGTCCTCGATGAGCTGCCGCAGCCGCGCATGTTCCCCGCCCCTGCCGTAGATGCGCAGTCGCCAGTCCGGGTGGGCGGCGGCGACCGGGGCGAACGCCTCGACGAGGAGGTCGTAGCGCTTCACCGGGACCAGTCGGCCGGCGGCGACGATCACCTTCGAGGAGCCGTCCGCGGCGGGCAGCACCGGGGCGGGGACACTGTTCGGGAGGGCCGTCACCCGGACGCCGGGCAGGCGCATCTTGCGCCGGTAGGAGACGGCGTCCGCCTCGGTGACGGTGGTCAGCACGTCGAGCCGGCGGTAGGCCCGGCGCAGCGCGATGCGCAGCCGGGGTGAGTGGCTGTCGAGGGTGAGGTGTTCCTGCCCGATGCGGACGACGTGCTCCGGCGCCTGGCGTGCGAGGTGCACGTTGAGCCCCGGCCGGGTGCCGATGACGACCTCGGCGTCGGTCTGCGCCAGACACGCGCCGATCCGCAGGTCGGTCAGTTCGCTGTACTGCCCGTAGCGGATCTCGGCGGCGGGGAACACCCGTGCCGGCTGGAGATGCAGCGGATGTTCCTTCTCGTGTCGCAGGTCCACCAGCGCCCTCAAGGACACGCGCGGGTCCAGGGCGAAGGTCGGGCGTTCGCGGTGCCGGAGTACGGAGACGATCTCCACCTCGTTCCGGTCGGCGAGTGCCTGGGCCAGGTTGAACGTGGTGGTGATCGTGCCTCCGATCCCGTAGGCGTTGTGGAGCAGGAACGAGATCTTCATGGCGAATTAGACCGCGACGGACCCCACTTCGTTGCCTGCTTTTACCGGTCCGTTGTCTTGTAGGTCATGTGTCCGTGTGGTGGCTGTCGCCGGCCTTCGTGCGCGGGAGCCAGCCACACTTGGAACCCGTTCGAAGTGTTGAGGGCGCCACGCCGCCGGGACCTACGGTGCTGCACGTCAGCACGAACGAACTGCCGCGGCACACCTCGTCGCAGCAACGGACCAGGGAACCCAGGGGGACCATCCATGCCCACACGTACGCTGCGCTACGGACTCCTCGCCGCGCTGGCCGCGGCCGGAATGCTCGCGGGCACCGCCAACGCCGCCTCGGCGCAGTCCGGTTCAGGGACGACGGCCGCGGTGTCGCAGTCCGCGTCTCGGGTCTACATGACCACGGTGGTCGACCAGTGGACGCACTGGACCCCCGACTGGCACGACTCCTCCCACGCGGGCACGCTCTTCGCGGGCAGCAACTACTTCCTCTGCTACACCTACGGCCTCACGTACTCGGACCGCGGCCACCAGAGTTCGGTCTGGCTCAAGACGGACGACGACTTCGGGAACCACAACGTGTACGTGAGCGACGTCTACCTCGACGACGAGGGATTCCGCAACGACATCCTCTGGCTGCCCAAGTGCTAGGCGCAGAACCTGCCGCGAACCCCGCCGCGTTCAGGTAGGCAGTGCACGGGGGCAGGCGGCGCTGCCCAGCCTCCGCCGTCGGCCCCGGCACACAGCCACAGATCTTCGTCCTCGCAACAAGGACCGACTCAGGCGGGCAGCCGGGGCACGCTGTCGATCAGCCGGCGGGTGTACGGGTGCTCCGGGGCGCCCAGTACCCGGTCGGTGGTTCCCTGTTCGACCAGCCGGCCGCTCTCCAGCACCGCCGTGCGCTCGCACAGGGAGGCGACCACCGACAGGTCGTGGCTGACCATGACCAGGGTGAGGTCGCGCTCCTGCTTCAGTTCGGCGAGCAGGTCGACGATCTTGACCCGGGTCGTGAGGTCGAGCGCGCTCACGGGTTCGTCGGCGAGCAGCACGCGCGGGTCGCACACGATGGCCCGGGCGATGGCGATGCGCTGGCGCTGGCCGCCGGAGAACTCGTGCGGGTAGCGGTCGGCCGCGTCGGCGGGCAGCCCCACCCGCTCCAGGGCGGCGGCCACCTTCGGCGCGGCGGTCGTACGGCTGTCCAGGCCGAGGGAGCGCAGCGGTTCGGCGACGATGGCGGCCACGCGGCGGCGCGGGTCCAGGGAGGAGTAGGGGTCCTGGAAGACGCACTGCACGCCTCGCCGGAAGCGGCGCAGCTGCCGCCGGTCGCCGGGGGCGAGGGGCTCGCCGTCGAAGCGGACCGTGCCGCGGGTGGGGCGGGCGAGGCCGAGCAGGAGACGCAGCAGGGTGGTCTTGCCTGCGCCGGACTCGCCGACCAGTGCGAGCGACTGTCCCGGTTCGACGGCGAGGGACACGCCCTGGACGACGTCGGTGGCGGCGCCGCGGTAGCGGACGGCCACGTCGTCGAGTTCGAGGACGGGGGTCATCGGGCGCTCCTCAGGTCCAGGGCGGCCTCCAGCTTGCGGGCACCGGCGACGAGCGTCCGGGTGTACTCGGCGGTCGGCGTGCCGATCACGTCGAGGACCGGCCCCTCCTCGACGGCCCTGCCGTCCTTGAGGACGAGGGCCCGGTCGGTGATCTTCGCGACGACGGCGAGGTCGTGGCTGACGAACAGCACGGCCATCCCGCGCTCGCGCACCAGCGTGTCGAGCAGGTCGAGCACCTCGGCCTGCACGGACACGTCGAGGGCGGTGGTGGGTTCGTCGGCGATGAGCAGGTCGGGCTCGCAGGCGAGGGCCATGGCGAGGGCGACCCGCTGGCGCTGGCCGCCGGAGATCTCGTGCGGGAAGGCGCGGGCGATCCGGCCCGGTTCGGGCAGCCGGACGCGGTCCAGGGCCTCCCCCACGGCGTCTCGCAGCTGTCTGCCCTTGAGGCCGGTGCGGCGGGCGAGCGGCTCGGCGATCTGACGGCCCACCCGCATCAGGGGATCGAGCGCGGTCAGCGGCTCCTGGAAGACCACGGCCGCCCGGCGTCCGCGGACGGCGGTGAGCTGCTTCTCGGTGGCGCCGACGACCTGTGTGCCGGCCAGCGTCACGCTCCCCTCGGCGCGCATCCCGTCGGGCAGCAGACCCAGCAGGGCGAGGGTGGTCAGGGACTTGCCGGAGCCGGACTCGCCGATCAGGCCGAGCCGTTCGCCCGCGTCGATCCCAAAGGAGACGTCGTCCACCAGGGTGCGCCCGTCGGAGGTGCGCACGGTCAGGCCGTCTACGTCGAGGAGGGTCATGACCGCCTCTGTCGGGTCGCCGGGTCGAGGGTGTCGCGGAGCCCGTCGGCGATCAGGTTGACGCCGACGACCAGCAGGACCAGCAGGATGCCGGGGGCCAGTGCTCCGGCCGGGGCGGTGGTGAAGGTGGCCTGGGCCTCCTGGAGCATGCGGCCCCAGGAGGCGTTGGGCGGCGGTGCGCCGAGACCGAGGTAGGACAGGCCGGCCTCGGCCAGCACGGCGAGGCCGAACTGGAGGGCCAGGTTGACCACGAGGGTGGGCCAGATGTTGGGCAGCACGTGCCCGGCGACGGTGCGGGGCCAGGAGGTTCCCGAGGTGCGGGCGGCGGTGATGTAGTCCTGCGCGAGGACCCGCTTGACCAGGATGCGCACCAGCCGGGCGACGACGGCGCTCTGGGCCAGGCCGATGGCGAGGACGGCGGAGCCGAGGGTGGCCGAGCGGGCGGCGACGACGAGCATGGCGAGGAGCAGCGTCGGGAAGGCGATCAGGATGTCGAGGAAGGCGGCGAGGGTGTCGTCGAGCCATCCTTGCGCGAACGCGGCGAGCACTCCGAGCGTGACGCCGATCAGCGCGGCGATCAGCACCGAGCCGAGACCGGCCTCGACGGCGATCCGCGAGCCGGTCATCAGCTGGGTGAACAGGTCCCGGCCCAGCTTGTCGGTGCCGAGCAGATGTCCGTCGCCCGGACCCGCTAGCCGGCCGCCGGAGGTGTCGTCGGTGGCGTACGGCAGCCAGACCAGCGAGACGAGCGCGAGCAGCGCGACCAGCGCGGTGAGGGTGCAGCCGGCGAGCAGTGTCGCCGAGCGGCGGCGGCCGCGGACGGGCCCGGCCGGCGGTGCCTTGTCCAGGACGTCGGTCGTGGTCATCGGGCTCCTCCCGACAGCCGGCCGCGCAGCCGCGGGTCGACGATCCGCTGCACGAGGTCGGCGACGAACCCGATCAGCAGGACGGCGAGGGTGGAGACGAACAGCACGCCCTGGATCACCGGGTAGTCGTGCTGGGCGATGCCGGTGGCGAGCAGCGAGCCGAGGCCGGGCAGCGCGTACACGGACTCCACGACGACCGCGCCGAGCAGGGTGGAGGCGAGTTCGATGCCGAGCACGGAGATCACCGGTACGGAGGCGTTGCGCAGCCCGTGCCGCCACATGGCGGCCGGGAAGGACGCGCCGAGGGCGCGGGCGGTGCGCAGGTGGTCGCTGCCGAGGACGTCGAGGGTGGCCGAGCGGACGTAGCGGATCAGGGAGGCGCTCATCACCAGGGCGATGGTCACGACCGGCAGGACCAGGGAGCGGACGGCGTCGGCGGGCGCGGCCCAGCCGTCCTGCGGGAAGCCGCCGGAGGGCAGCCAGCCCGCGTTCAGTGCGAACACCGCGATGAGGATCATGCCGAGCCAGAACACCGGTACCGCCATGCCCAGTTGGGAGACCCCGCTGAGCAGGGCTCCGTACCAGGTGTGCCGCTTGTGGGCGGCGACGAAGCCGACGGGTACGGCGACGAGGACGGCCAGGACGAACGCGGCCAGCGTCAGCGGGACGGTGACGTTCAGGCGAGCGGTCACCTCGGGTCCGACCGGCAGCGAGCTGACGAAGGAGGTGCCGAGGTCGCCGCTCGCCAGCTGCCCGAGCCAGTGGGTGAACTGTTCGGGCAGCGGGCGGTCGGAGCCGATCGAGTGGCGGGCCGCGGCGATCTGCTCCGGGCTGGCGCCCACCGAGGTGAGCGCGTTGGCCGGGTCGCCGGGCAGCAGGCGCAGCAGGACGAACAGCACCACGCTCGCCATCACCAGCGACACCACGAGGAAGGCGAGGCGTCTGAGGAGGTAGCGCCCCATCAGTCCTTCTTCTTGATGTCGTAGGCGTAGAACTGGGAGTTCAGGCCGTTGAGCGGGTAGCCGGAGAGCTTGGAGCTCGCGACCACGATCTGCGGGTACAGGTAGAGCCAGTCACTGGCCGCGTCCTCGGCGGTCTGGCGGTTGACCTTCTTCAGCAGGTCGGTCTGCTGCGCGGTCGAGGTGGCCTCCTCGGCCTGCGCGACCCACTTCGTGACCTGCTTGTTGTCGTAGCCCCAGTAGAAGTCGGGGTTGCCGTACCAGACCAGGTCACGGTCGTTGACGTGCTCCTGGAGCGTCGCCGTGAAGTCGTGGTTCTTGTAGACCTTGGTGTACCACTCGTCGGGCGTGATCGTGTTGATCTTGACGTCGATGCCGACCTTGGCGAGCTGCGCCTTGATGAAGGTCGCGGCCGTGGGGTGCGGGTCGTAGTTGGGGGTGTCGAGGGTGAAGGAGAAGCCCTTGGCGTAACCGGCCTCGGCGAGCAGCTGCTTGGCCTTGGTGACGTCGTAGGCGTTGACCTTGGTGAGGTCCTCGTACCAGGGGTCGGTGGGCGGCACCATCGAGCCGATGAGCTTGCCGTAGCCGCCCCAGACGGACTCCAGGAGCTTCTTGTCGTCGATGGCGGCGGAGACGGCCTGCCGCACCTTCACGTTCGTGAAGGGCTTGGCCTTGTCGTTGAAGGCGAGCAGCAGCTTGGTGGTGGAGTTGCCGTCGTTGACCTTGTAGCTCTGGTTGCTCTTGAACTGGTCGAGGGCGTCCGGCGACTGTTCGCCGGTGACCACGTCGACGGCGTTGGTCAGCAGGGCGTTGTTGAGGGCGGTGGCGTCCTTGAAGTAGTGGAAGACGACCTGCTTGTTGGCGGCCTTGTCGCCCCAGTAGCCGGTGAACCGGTTCAGGCTCAGCGCGGAGCCGCGGGTCCACTTGCCGAGGGTGTAGGGGCCGGTGCCGTCCTCGCTGGTCTTCAGGTTCTTCGCCTGGGAGTTGATGATCCAGACGTAGGAGAGGTTGTAGACGAAGGAGATCGACCGCTGGGACAGCGTGACCTTGACGGTGTGCGCGTCGGGGGTGGCGATGTCCTTGACGACTTCGAGGTTGCTCTTGCGGGCGGACTGCGAGTCGTCCGCGAGGACCTTCTCCAGGCTGTACTTGACGTCGGCGCTGGTGAGTTCCCTGCCGCTGTGGAACTTCACGCCGCTGCGCAGGGTGAAGGTGTAGGTGAGGCCGTCGGCGCTGGCCTTGTAGTCCTTCGCGAGGAGCTTGTCGACCTTGCCGTCGTCGGTGAGCCGGAAGAGTCCCTCGTAGACGTTGCCGTTGAGGGCCTCGGTGACGCCCTGGCCGCCGCCCGCGGTGTTGTCGAGGTTCTGCGGCTCGTACAGGGAGCCGATGTTGACGGTGGCGTTCTTGTCCCAGGTGCCGCCGGAGGCGCTGGTCGCCGAGCCGCCGCAGGCGGTGAGGACGAGTGCGAGGGTCGCGGTGGTCGCGGCGGCGTACAGGGCGGGCTTGTTCAGTCTCATGGCGTGGGTGCGCTTTCGTGCTGCGGGATACGGGAGGGGGCTGCGGACGATCAGTGCTGTGCGGCGAAGCCGTCGCGGAAGACGGGGCGCTTCTCGCCGGCCTCGACGGGCAGGTGGAAGCGGTTCTGCCGCGGCGGCATCGGACAGTTGTACTGATCGGAGAAGCCGCAGGGCGGCACGAAGGCCCGGTTGAAGTCGAGGACGACCCGGCTCTCGTCGGCGGTGCGCTCGACGAACAGGAAGCGGCCGGCGCCGTAGGTGGTGTCACCGTTGGTCGGGTCGCCGAAGACGAGCAGCAGGGTGCCGTCGTCGTCGAAGGCGCTGAGGGTGTAGGCGCGGCCGTCGACGGTGAGCGTGATGTCGCCGGGGACGACGAGGTCGCGGCTGCCGCCGTTGTCCCGGATGTGCTCGAAGGCGATCCGGCGGGCGCCCGGGACGGGGGTGTAGGCGGCTTCCAGGACCCAGGCGGGGTCGTACGGGAAGGTGTCGACGCCCTCGAAGTGACCGATGGCGGGCGCGTCGGCGTCCCAGAAACGCAGGCCGTGCTCGGGCTCGCCGGTGACGAGGTCGGTGCGGCTCAACGTGGTGACCGTCACGCCGGCCGGCTGCCCTGCGCGGGCGGCGTCGGCGTCGGGCTTCTCCCCGGCCGGGAGCCAGCGGGTCTCGACGAGGGCGAGGTTGCCGGTCGGCGAGGTGAGCGCCCGACGGCGCCCGGCACACCAGGCGTCCCACTCCTGTCGCGGGTCGACGGGGGCCGGGGAGGCGGAGGAGTCGGACACGTCGGTACTCATTCGGCTAGCAGGGCTGGACCGCCACGGAAAGTCATAACGTGGCCAAAGCAAGTACTTTATCCGCCATAAGATCGCCTAATGTCAAACACCCGTCTCGGCCATTGAGACGGGTAAGGGGCGAGGTCATGGCAGGTCACGCGACAGCCGGGACGGTCAGGGCCGACTCCATTCGAGTTGCACACTCACACTCGGCGATATATCGTTACTCTTAGTAGTCACTCGGCTTCGAGGGTCCCGGCCCACGCCGGCTCTCCCACCGTGCAGCAGCCGGCGCGCCGGAAGCGGACTTCGCAGACCGGAAACAGCCCAGTCGCCAGGCGCGGGTCGATCAGACGCCCCTCCGCGCACCCCGCGCCGCGACTCCGGTCCCCGGACACGCAGCAAGGAGATCCGTGATGCCCGCACTCCCGCGCTCGCACTCCCGCCGGACGTTCCTCTCCACGTCCGCCACGGCCATGACCGTCGCGGCGACCGGGGCCACGGCCGGAGCGGCCGGCATGCGGGCCTGGGAGCGACCGGCCAAACCGGCCTCCGCGAGCGAGAGACAGAGCGTCCGGCCCTTTCGCGTGCACGTTCCGGAGCAGGACCTGACCGAGCTGCACCGCCGGATACGGGCGACCCGCTGGCCCGACCGCGAGACGGTCCACGACCGGTCCCAGGGCGTCCAGTTGGCGACGATGAAGGACCTCACCCGGTACTGGGCCACGACATACGACTGGCGGAACGTCGAGGACACCCTCAACTCCCTGCCGATGTACGTCACGGAGATCGACGGACTCGACATCCAGTTCATCCACGTCCGCTCCCGCCACGCGAACGCCCTCCCGATCATCCTGACCCACGGCTGGCCCGGCTCCATCCTGGAGTTCCTGAAGGTCATCGAGCCGCTCAGCGACCCGACGGCCCACGGAGGCCGAGCCGAGGACGCCTTCCACCTCGTCATCCCGTCCATGCCCGGCTACGGCTTCTCGGAGCGGCCGACGACCACCGGCTGGAACCCCGACCGCATCGCTCGCGCCTGGGCCGTGCTGATGGAGCGTCTGGGATACGAGCACTACGTCTCCCAGGGCGGCGACTGGGGCGCCGTGATCTCGGACAAGATGGCCGTCCAGAAGCCCCCGGGGCTGCTCGGCATCCACGTCAACTTCCCGGCCACCGTCCCCCCGGACATCGCGCCGCGGCTCCAGTGCGGCTACCCGGCGCCGACCGGTCTCGACGCCGACGAGAAGGCCGCGTACGACAAGCTCGCCGCCTTCTACAAGACCGGATCCGGCTACTCGGCCATGATGGTCACCCGGCCCCAGACCGAGGGATACGGGCTGACGGACTCCCCCGCCGGACTGGCCGCCTGGATGTACGACAAGTTCGCGGCGTGGACGTACAGCGACGGCCACCCGGAACGCGTGCTGACCAGGGACGAGATGCTCGACGACATCACCCTCTACTGGGTGACCGACACCGCGGTCTCATCCTCCCGGCTCTACTGGGAGAACAACGCCAACAACTTCAACGCCGTCTCGGTCTCCATCCCGGCCGCCATCACGGTGTTCCCCGGCGAGATCTACCAGGCCCCGCACAGCTGGGCGTCCCGCGCCTACCACGACCTCTTCTACTACCACAGGGCCGGCAGCGGCGGGCACTTCGCGGCCTGGGAGGTCCCGGGCGTCTTCACGCAGGAACTCCGCGCCGCGTTCGCCTCGTTGCGCCCGCAGCGGACCGCGGGAAAGTAGGGACGGCCCGCGGCAGGCCGCCACGGCGGTCGCTCCGGCGTCGCGCTTGCGTCAGGCGAGCGGGTCGAGACCTGGAGCTGGTGCGCGTCCCCGTGCCCGCGGACGCGGGACGCGGCCACGACGAACCCGCCGTCGGGCAGGCGGTCCAGGTGCGGCCAGCGGGCCCGCCTACCGACGTGTCGCTTCCGCGCCTCCGCGGCCCGGGTTCCGCTGCCCGTCGGCTCCGGGCGCGGCGCCGAACCGGCGTGCCGCCAGCCGCAGTCCGGCGGAGCGGCCCTGGCCGGGTACCGTCCACAGGTCGTGGCCGCGCAGTCCCCAGCGGCCGAGCAGGGTGTTGGCGGCGAGGAAGCCGCTGGTGGCTGCCCGTTCCATCAGGGCGACCGGCAGACCGGTGCGGACGGTGTCGCCGGCGACGACCAGGCCGGGCACGGACGTGTTCACCGTCGGCCGGTCGCCGTGGCCGCCGACCGGGAACAGCGGGCAGTCGGCCCGCCATTCGTGGCGGGCGTCGACCACCCGGGCCTGCCGGGTCTCCGGATACAGGCGGTGCAGTTCGCCGAGCAGTTCCTTGCCGACGGTCTCCCGGTCCGCGTCCTCGGGCTGGGCGTACGCGTGCAGTTCGAGCACCGAGCCGCCCGAGCGGGCGGCCCAGCGGGCGGCCTCGCCCTCCCAGGCGCTGAGCACGCTCACGTTGTCCAGGGCGCCGTACCCGCTGGTCCCCAGGAACCCCGGCCGGTCCGCGCGTACCGGGCGGTCCAGCCAGAGGCGGGAGACCAGGAAGGGCGGCGCGTTGCGCAGCCGCGCGATCCGCTCGCGCCATCGCGCGTCGCCGAGCCCGGCCGAGCGGGCCACCAGCGAACGCAGCCCGGCCGGGTCCAGGGCGAGGACCACGGCGTCGTACGGCTCGGCGCCGCTCGCGGCGGTCACGGTGAAACCCCTCGCGGGCGTCACTGAGATCTCGTCGACCGCCGTGTCCGTGCGCACCTGGGCGCCGAGCCGGTCGAGCCGTGCGGCCAGGGGGTCCCACAGAGCCTGCGGAAACGGCTCCCGGGGCACGTCGAACAGCAGGCCCTCGGACGAACCGAGGAAGTAGACGTGGAACATCAGCGCCATCTCCGCGGCCGACAGCCCGCGCGGATCGGCGAAGAAGCTGCGCGAGAACACCTCGAACGCCAGATGCCGGGCGGCCTCGGGGAAACGGATCGCCTCCAGCAGGTCGTGGGCGCTGACGTGGTCCAGTCGCTCGTACACGTCAGGGACCCGCACGTCCAGCAGCGGCAGCGCGGCGCGCGGCCGGATCCGGGGCAGGTCGCGCACGGAGAACGACTCGCTCAGCGCCACGAACCCGAGCGCGCTCCACGGGGGCGTGCGCGGCACGTGGCGGAAGCTGTCCCGGCGGCCGCTGCCGTGCCGCAACGGGTAGTCCGGCAGGGCGGTCAGACCGGACAGGGCGGGGTCGGTGCGTCGCAGCAGGGACCGCAGGTTGTAGTACTGCCGGAAGAAGGCGTGGAAGCCGCGGCTCATCGTGGCCGGGGACCCGTCCGCCAGCCGTGTCCGCCACCCGGCCAGCCGGCCGCCGAGTTGGGGGTCGCGTTCGTACAGGGTGACCCGGATGCCGCGTTCGGCCAGGGCGGTGGCCGCCGTCAGGCCGGCGACGCCGCCGCCGACGACCGCCGCGCGTGGTGCGCCGGTCCCCTCCGCGCGAGCGGCGCCGGGCGGTGCGGGCAGCAGTCTCGCCAGCCGGTCCCGGCCGGGGAAAGGCGTGCGGCCCCCAGCGCGCGGGGCGGTCATCGTCCCGTCCCTTCCGGGTCGGCCGACGGACGGCGGGCGAGCACGGTGTGGGTGATGCCGGTCTGCCAGCCCGGCAGCGGCAGCACCCGCACCCGCTCGAAACCGGCTCGCCGTACCCGGTGCGCGAGTTGGGTCGCCGTGTCGAAGGTGACGACGCTGCGCCAGAGATGCCGGTAGAGCGGCCCGTCACCGAGCAGCGTGGCGACCGGCAGCACCAGTCCGCCGCAGACCGCGTTCCACACCGCGCGATGAGCCGCCCGCCCGCTCAGCGCGTACTCGTGCACCGCCAGCCGGCCGCCCGGGGCGAGCATCCGGTAGGCGCCGGCCAGAACCCCGTCCGGGTCGGCGGTGTTGCGCAGCAGGTAGGCGGCGAAGACCGCGTCGAAGGGGCCGTGCACCCCCGCCTCGGCCAGCCCCTCCACGGGCGCGTGCACGAACCGCACCGGCCGTGGCCACTGGCGACCGGCCGCACGCCGCAGCATGCCGGCGGACGCGTCGACGGCGGTGATGTCCGCGCCCGGCAGCACCGCGGCCAGCGCTGCCGTGGAGGCACCCGTGCCGCACCCCAGGTCCAGGACGCGCGAGGCCGGGCCACCGGGGGGCAAACCGAGCCGCCGGGCGGAGCGGCGCAGATGGGCGTGGTAGCCGGGGTTGGCCGCCACGAGCGTGTCGTAACTGCGGGCGGCGTGGTTGAACGCGCTGGCCAGGTCGGCGTCACGCAGCACGGGCATGCCATCTCCGTGGGGGTCGTCGGGGCGGGGGCGTACGGTCGGACCGGTCCGGGGCGGACTTCATGCCGGTGGGAGGCTTCGGCGCGGGGTGAACGGCAGGGCGAGGACCGAGCCGAGCATCGCGGTGACGGGCACGTGCAGGCCGATCGACAGGTCCTCCGGCAGGGTGGTGCGACCGTCGAGGAACCGCAGCAGCCGGGGCGCGGAGACTCGGCCGAACAGGCGGGTGAAGAAGGCGGGCCCGTCGACGCGGCCGTGGTCGAGGGCGTGCAGCAGCGCGGCGTCCATCAGCCGGGAGCGCCCCGAGTGCGGGCGCGGCGGAAGCGGGTGGCGCCCGGCGTGCAGGGCGGCCGCGACGGCGCCCGCCTGCCGCTGCACCGTGCTGAAGGTGTAGCCCGTCGCGGGCCGGGTGGCCCCGGCCGCAGCTCCGATCCGGAACACCGACGCCGCGGCCCGCCGGGGGAAGCGCGCGTCCGTCATCGGGATCACGCCCTGCTCGCAGGCGGTGACCTCGTGCGCGCCGATCCGCAGGATCCGGCTCGTGTAGTCGCGCAGCGCACGGTCGTACGCGTCGGCGTCCAGCAGGTGCCGGGAGAACTCCGTGTACTCCACGAGTGCCTCGTGCGGGCCGGTCGGCAGGACGTAGCCGAACGAGAGGCCGTGCGCCGGCTGCGGGGTGCGGAAGTCCATCAACTCGACGGTGGCGGGGTCGAACACCGGCCGCCGGGTGCGCACGAACCAGCCGCGGAAGTGCTGGAGCAGCGTCGTGCGGGCCGGTGGCAGCCGGGGCGGGGGACGCGAGTCGAACACCCAGCGGGCCAGGACGTCCACCTCGCGGCCGTCGGCCCGGCGGGCCCGCACCAGGGCACCGTCCGGTACGGCCGTGACGCTCTCGACGACCGCCTCGACCGTCGTCACCCACGGGCTCACGCGCAGTGCCCGGCCCGCCAGTTCCTCGAACGCGTCCGAGCCGAGCATCTTGTACCGCCAGGGCTCGATCGTGGCGGTCACCGGCCGCCCGTCGCCCGGCCGCACCCGCAGCCGCTGCCAGGAGGCCGTCAGCGCCCCGTCGTAAGGTCCTTCGCCGGCCTCCCAGTAGCACCAGGTGCGGCGCGGTGCGCGCAACGGTCCCGGCGGTGCCGCCAGCACCACCGCCGTCACGGGTCGCGCCCCCGCGGGGGGCCGGGCCAGCAGCAGGGCGAGCGAGAGGCCGGCGGCGCCCGCGCCGACCACCGCGACGTCCGACTCGACCCTCACGGCGGCTCCTTCCCCGGCGCGTTGACCCGACCAGTCTTCCCGCCGTACCGCCCCCGTGGATGCAGCCGTGAGCGTGTCGTGCCGTCAGCCGCCCCCCGCGTCGACATGTCCACCGAACGGCGCATCCGGCGCGGCGATCCGCGCGGAATGTGTCACGACGAAGCGGAATGTGTGACAGCGAGAGACGAAAGACGACACAGGAGAACGGACAGGCGAGCCCGGGGCGAGCGGTCCCGCTCTCCGGACTGCGAGAGGATCCACGATGCGTTCCACCCAGGTGCTCGGCCGCCTCCCGGCAGCCGCACCCCGCACGCCTCCCGACCCGGTCGAGACCAGGAATCCGGACGCCGTGGACGACTCGGGCACCGTGGACGACGCGGGCACCGTCGACGCCGACGTGCCGGGCGCCGTCGGCAGGGAGCTGCGGGACCTGCTCACCGGCCGCCTCGCGGACTGCCGCGCGCTCGACCCGGTGTTCGCCGACGACATCGCCGAGCGCGTCGCCCGCTTCACCCGGCGCGGCGGCCGCCGGTTCCGCGCCCGGCTCGTGTGGTGGTCGATGCGCGCCTGCGGCGGCGAGGACTCCGTCCAGGTCCGCGCGGCGCTGCGCACGGCCGCCGCGCTCGAACTCATCCAGACCTGTGCCTTGGTCCACGACGACCTGATGGACGAGGCGTCCACCCGTCGTGGCGCACCCGCGCTGCACGTCGACGTGACCGCCCAGTACACCGGCACGGCGCCGGGGCCCGCCGCCCAGCGGCTCGGCGTGTCCGCGGCGCTGCTCGCCGGCGACCTCGCGCTCGCCTGGGCGGACGACGAGCTCGGCCGGCTCGTGCTGGACCCCGGACTCCCGCGGGGCACCGCGCACCGTCTGGGCGAGGTCTGGCGCACGCTGCGCACCGAGATGGTCGCCGGGCAGTACCTCGACGTCCAAGGCCAGGCCACCTCCGCCCTGACCGTCGGCCGCGCGCTGCGCGCCGCCTGCCTCAAGAGCGCCCTCTACACCGTGGAACGTCCTCTGGAACTCGGAGCGGTGCTGGCCGGCGCCGACCCGGCCACCACCGGGACGCTGTGTCTCGCCGGACGCTCGGCCGGTCTGGCCTTCCAGCTCAGGGACGATCTCGACGACGTCTTCGCGGACCCCGCCACCACCGGCAAGGTGAGCGGCGGCGACGTGCGCGAGGGCAAACCCACCTACCTCCTGGCGGTGGCCCGGGCACGAGCCACCACCGCCAAGGACCGGGCCGCGCTCAGCGTGCTCGAACACGCCGTGGGCCGGGCGGACCTGACGCCACGTGAGCTGGCCGACGTGCGGAACGTGCTGGAGGCCACCGGCGCCCGCGACCTGGTGGAGTCCAAGATCGGGCGGCTGGCCCGGCAGTCCCTGCGCCATCTCGCCGAGGCGACCCTCGAACCCCGGCCCGCGGACCGGCTGCGCGCCCTGCTGGCAGAGATCACCGGCACCGGCACCCCCCGGCCGGGCCCGCCCCCCGACGGCCCCCTGTCGGGCCCCTCCCCCGCCACCGCGGCGGGATCGGAGGCGGCCAAGTGACCAGGACGGTGACGGGACCCACCGACCACGTCGTGGTCGTCGGCGCCGGGCTGGCCGGCCTCTCCACCACCCTGCACCTGCTCGGCGCGGGCCGCCGGGTGACCGTCGTCGAACGCGACCCGCGGCCGGGCGGCCGGGCCGGACGCCTGGAACTCGGCGGCTACCTCATCGACACCGGCCCCACCGTGCTGACCATGCCGGACATCGCCGACGAGGCGTTCGCCGCCGTCGGCACCTCGCTGCGCGACCGCGTCGACCTCATCCCCCTCCATCCCGCCTACCGGGCCCGGTTCGCCGACGGCAGCACCCTCGACGTGCACACCGACGCGGCGGCCATGGAAGCGGAGATCGAACGGTTCGCCGGCGGCGCCGAAGCGGCCCGCTACCACCGGCTGCGGCACTGGCTGGGCGAGCTGTACCGCACCGAGCGCGGCCGCTTCCTCGACGCCGACTTCGACTCCCCGTTCCAGCTCCTCACCCCCGACCTGCTGCGGCTCGCCGCGCTCGGCGGCTTCGGCCGCTGGGAGGCACGCATCGCACGCCATCTGCACGACGAACGACTGCGCCGCGTCTTCTCCTTCCAGGCTCTCTACGCCGGCGTCCCACCCGAACGAGCCCTGGCCGCCTACGCCGTGATCGCGTTCATGGACACCATCGCGGGGGTGTACTTCCCGCGCGGCGGCATGTACGCGCTGCCCCGGGCGATGGCCGAGGCCGCCGCCGAGGCGGGCGCGGAGTTCCGGTACGGGCAGGGGGTGACCGGCCTGGAACGGACCGGCGACCGGATCTCGGCCGTCCTCACCGCCGACGACCGCATCCCGTGCGACGCCGTCGTCCTCACCCCCGACCTGCCGGTGACGTACCGTCTGCTGGGCCGTGCCCCGCGCCGCCCCCTGCGCCTGCGGCACGCACCGTCCGCCGTCGTCCTGCACGCCGGCTGCGACCGCACCTGGCCCGAACTGGCCCACCACACCCTGTCCTTCGGACACGCCTGGCGCGGCACCTTCCGCCAGCTCACCCGCACCGGCGAGCTGATGAGCGACCCCTCGCTGCTGATCACCCGGCCCACCGCGACCGATCCCGGCCTCGCCCCGCCCGGCCGTCACCTGCACTACGTCCTCGCGCCCTGCCCCAACACCGACATCGGCCCCGCCGCCGTCGACTGGCCCGACCTGGCTCCCCGCTACCGCGACAGCCTGCTGCGCGAACTGGACCGCAGAGGGCTGACCGGCATCGCCTCGGCCATCGCCACCGAATGCCTGGTCACCCCCGCCGACTGGAGCGGGCTCGGACACGCGGCGGGGACGCCGTTCTCCGCCGCGCACACCTTCGGCCAGACCGGGCCGTTCCGCCCCCGCAACCTGGTACGCGGCACCGCCAACGCCGTCCTCGCCGGGTGCGGCACCACCCCCGGCGTCGGCGTACCCCCCGTCCTGCTGTCGGGAAAGCTGGCGGCCGCCCGTATCACCGGGCCGCGCGCACGGGCCGCCACCGCCGTCCGGTCCACCCCTGCGACGCGAGGAGCCCGACGATGACGGCCCGCGAACTGGACGCCGCCGGCATCACGGAGCCGCGACTGCGTGACGCCTACACCCACTGCCGCCGGCTCAACGCACGCCATGGCCGCACCTACTTCCTCGCCACCCGGCTGCTCCCGCCCGAGCGGCGCCCCGCCGTGCACGCCCTGTACGGCTTCGCGCGCCACGCGGACGACATCGTCGACGTCTGCGACGGCGACCTGCGCCGACTCGCCGACACCGGGACGGAACGCCGGGCCGCCGCCCTGGACCGGCTGGCCGACGACCTCGCCCTCGGCCTGGCGGGCGGCACCGGCGCGGCGCCGGTCACCCTCGCCCTCGCCGACACCAGCCGCCGCTACGGCATCGACCACCGTCACTTCACCGACTTCCTCGGATCCATGCGCGGCGACCTGACCGTCACCGAGTACGCCGACTACGCGGCCCTGCGCGCGTACATGCACGGTTCGGCGGCCGTGATCGGCCTCCAGATGCTCCCCGTGCTCGGCACCGTGGCCTCCCAGGAAGAGGCCGCGCCGTACGCGGCCGAACTCGGCGTCGCCTTCCAGCTGACGAACTTCCTGCGGGACGTCGGGGAGGACCTCGACCGGGGGCGGATCTACGTCCCGCGGGACCTGCTGGCCGCCCACGGCGTCGACCGCGACCTGCTGCGCCACTGCCGGGACACCGGCCGCACCGACAGCCGCGTCGTCGCCGCGTTCCGCGCGTTCGAGGCCGTCACCCGCGCCGCCTACGACCGCGCGGCCCCCGGCGTTCCTCTGCTCGACCCCGTCACCCGGCCCTGTATCCGTACGGCGTTCGTCCTCTACCGCGGCATCCTGGACGCCGTCGCCGCCGACGGCTGGGCGGTGCTGCACCGCCGTGCCGTCGTGTCCCGCCGCCGACGCGCCCTCACCGCCGCCGGCGGCCTGCTCCGCGTCACGGCGGCCCGCCTCGCCGCCCGCCGACGGCCGCCGGTCAGCCCCGGCACCGTCGCGCCGTCGCCCGCCCGTGCCAAGGAGAGCCTGTGACACCCGCCGGACCGCCCAGGCGCGGCCGTCTGCCCCTGCGCCTGCGGCGCGCCCCCGTCGCCTGGGAGCGTCAGCGCCCCACCTGGCGCGAGGCACGGCCCGCGCTGATCGCCGACGCCCTCAAGCGTGCGCAGGCCCGGCCGAGCGGCAACTGGTACGTCGTCGGCGCCTCCCGCGACCTGCGCGCCCAACGGCCCGTGGCCCGTACCGTCCAGGGACTCGAGGTGGTGCTCTGGCGCGACCGGCGCGGCACCCTGGTGGCCGGCCCCGGGGTCTGCCCTCACCTGGGCGCGCCGCTGCGCGACAGCCCGGTGCGCTGCGGCACTCTCGTGTGCCACTGGCACGGACTGGCCCTGGACGGCACCTCGTTCGCCGGCTGGGAGCCCTGGCCTGCGCACGACGACGGCGTGCTGCTCTGGGTGCGCCTGGACGAGGTGGGCGGAGAGGAGCCCACCGACCTGCCGACGGTGCCGGTCCGTCCCGACCCCGACCACGCGCTCGTCGCCGTCTACACGGGGAGCGGGCGCTGTGAGCCGGAGGACGTGGTGGCCAATCGTCTCGACCCGTGGCACGGCGCCTGGTTCCACCCGTACTCCTTCGTCGACCTCACGGTCGTCGACACGCCCCGGCCGCCCGACGGACGGACGGTGCCGGACGCCTTCGTCGTCGACGTGTCCTTCAAGGTCGCCGGACGGCTCGTGGTGCCCGTGCGGGCGGAGTTCACCGCACCCGGACCGCGGACCGTCGTCATGCGGATCACCGACGGCGAGGGCGAGGGCTCTGTCGTCGAGACGCATGCGACGCCCCTGGGGCCCGACGCGACGGGCATCCCGCGCACGGCCGTGGTCGAGGCCGTCGTGGCCACCTCCGGACGCCCGGGCTTCGCCCTCACGCGCCACGCCGGTCCCCTGCTTGCTCCGCTGGTCCGGCACGCGGCAGGTCGCCTCTGGCGCGACGACCTGGCCTACGCCGAACGCCGCTGGGCCCTGCGGTCCAGCGGTCGCTTCCCGGGCTGAGCCGACGTCCCACGGACACGGCTTCGGGGCGTGTTGACCCCACCGCACGATCACGCCGGGCTGTCACGACGGCGGTGGTCACCGGCAGCCGTCGGCCTGTCTGACGCCGTCCTCGACGGCGATCAGCGGCGGGACGGGCGCGGGAGGATCCGGGTGGCCGCGCTGAGCAGGGCGAGCGTGCCACCGAGGGCGAAGGCCGCCGAGGCGCCGTAGCCGTCGACGACCATGCCTCCGATCAGCGAACCGGCGGCGAGTGAGATCTGCAGCACGCTGACCAGGAGCGCCAGGCCGCTCTCGGGAGCGTCGGGGGTCGCGTGCAGGATCCATGTCTGCAGGGCCAGCGGCACAGCGCCGAAGGCGGCACCCCAGAGGATGACGAGCACGACGACGGCGGGTGCGGCGCCCGTCACGGTGTTGAGCAGAAGGACCGTGGCGGCGACCAGGACGGCCGCGGTGACGTAGACCGCGCGCAGGCTGCGGCCGATGATCGCGCCGGCGGCGAAGTTGCCGGCCAGTCCTGCCACGCCGTATCCGAGGAGCACCAGCGTCACCGCGGAGGAGCCGAAGTGCGCCCGGTCCTCCAGGTAGGGGGTGATGTAGGTGTAGGCGGCGAAGTGCCCGAGGAACATCAGCGCGGTGGCCAGCAGGGCGATGCGGGCGGCGGGAACGCGCAGGGACGACGTGAGCGTGGCCACGCGTATCGCGCCGGTGGGCGGCAGGGAGGGAAGTCGCCATGCCAGAGCCAGGAGGGCGAGCAGGGCGGCGCCCGCGGCGATGAAGAACGCGGTCCGCCATCCGGCGAGGTGTCCGACGAGTGCGCCCAGCGGCAGGCTGACCACGGTGCCGGCGGAGATGCCGGCGGTGATCAGCGAACTGGCGCGGTGGACCGCTTCGGCGGGCACCAGCCGGGCGGCGACGCCGGCACCCATGGCCCAGAATCCGCCGACGGCGATGCCGAGCAGGATTCTGGCCACCGCCATCACCGGCATGTCGGGGGCCAGTGCCGCCACGACGTTGGAGGCCGTGAAGGAGACCGCGAGTGCGATCAGGACCTTGCGCCGGTCGAGCCTTCCCGAGGCGATGGTGAGCAGAGGCGCTGTGACGGCCGCCGTCAGGCCGGGTACGACGACGACCAGGCCCACGGTGCCGACGGAGACGTGGAGGCTGGATCCGATGACGGGCAGGAGCCCGATCGGCAGGAACTCCGAGAGCACCAGCACGAAGGACATCAGGGCGACCGAGGCGACGGCCGGCCAGTCGCCCCGCGGCGACGGTGTGGCGCGCCTTTCTGCTCGTGGCGGTTCCGGTCGGCCGACGACCGATGCCGTGCTGGAGTGGTCACTCATGCTGCTTGTCTCCTGGAAGGATCGGGGGCCGAGAGCGGCCCGGGCCACGGCGTCGCGCGGCGGCTGTGCCGCGCCGGTGGACGGACGTGCGCGGCAGGGGTCACAGCGGCGTGACCATGAAGGACGAGATCCCGCGGCGAGGGCTCTCCCGGCCCCCGCCGCGGAACGGATCACTCAGATCTGGTTCAGTCCACCGTCGACGTACAGCTCGGCGCCGGTGACGAAGCTGCTCTGGTCGGAGGCGAGGAACAGAGCGGCGGCGGCCGCTTCGGCGGGCTCGCCCATGCGGCCGAGGGGGACCTGCTGCGCGAAGAAGGCGCGGAGCGACTTGGCCTCTTCCTCGTTGGGCGCGAGGCCGGTGATTCCGGGCGTCTTGATCGGTCCGGGCACCAGGGTGTTGACCCGGATGCCACGTCCGCGCAGCTCGTTGGCCCAGGTGCGGGAGAAGGAGCGGATCGCGGCCTTGGAGGCGGCGTAGACGCCGAACGCCTCCGCGCCGGTGGTGGCGGCGGTGGAACCGGTCAGGATCACCGAGGCACCGTCGTTGAGGAGCGGGAGCGCCTTCTGGACGGTGAAGAGCGTCCCACGGACGTTGATGTTGAACGTGTCGTCGAAGTGCTGCTCCGTCACCTCCTCCAGGGTCGCGAATTCGCCGCCGCCCGCGTTCGCGAAGAGCACGTCGATGCGGCGCCCCTGCTCGGCGATGACCGAGAAGAGCCGGTCGAGATCGGCCGGGCTGGCTATGTCTCCGCGGACGGCGGTGACGTCGTGGCCGATCTCGGCGGCGGCCGCGTCCAGCGCGTCCTGGCGCCGGCCGGTGATGACCACGTGCGCGCCTTCGGCGGCGAAGCGCTGCGCCGTGGCCAGTCCGATGCCGCTGTTCGCCCCGGTGACCACGGCCACCTTGCCTGCGAGTACTTCCGTCATGACGCGCCACTCCTCGATAGTTCTTGACTGCTTCGTCCATAACGCTAGCCGTTATGGACGACCCGGTCAAGAAAGCGTAGAGTGACGTACATGGCACGACCTCGGAAATTCGACGAACAGCAGGTACTGGCGACCGCGCGGGAACAGTTCTGGGCCCATGGGTACGCCGGCACGCGCATCGACGACATCGCCGCGGCGACGGGTCTCGGCAAAGGCAGCCTGTACGGCGCGTTCGGCGGCAAGCAGGACCTCTTCCACCGCGTGTTCGACGACTACTGCACCTCGGTCGTCGACGCCACGGCCCAGCAGCTGCGCGGCGATGACGAGAACGCGTACGCGCGGCTGTCCGCCCACATCCACGCGGTGACCTCGGCCGCGGCCGCGGACACCGCCCAGCGCGGATGCCTGCTGGCCAAGGGCACCGCCGAGCTGGCCGAACACGACAAGGTCGTGGCCAGGCGCGCGCACACAGCCATCGAGACGCTGCGCACTCTGCTGGAGGACGACATCGCCGCCTGCCAGCGCAACGGCGACCTCGACGCCGACGCGGACCCCGGGCAGCTGGCCGCACTGGTGCTCGCCGTACTGCGCGGCATCGAAGCACTGGCCAAGGCCGGCACCGACGAGAAGACCCTCACGGACATCGCCCGCACCGCCCTCGCCGTCCTCCCCCGCCCCGCGAACTGACGGCCCCACCGGGCCCCACCGGGACCGTGCCGGCGCCGCCGCGTATGGCCGGTGGCGCCGGCACGGACGTCGTGGCCGGGCCCGTCAGGTGGGCGGCCGCTCCGACAGCGCGCGGGTGAAGTGGGTGACGGGGCGTTCGATGCGTTCGCCGTCGAGGGTGATGTCGACGGCCTCGTTGTAGAAGGCGAGGAGTCCCCGGACGGCGCCGACCGCCGGCAGCGGTTCCGGGTAGCTCCAGACCAGGTTGGGCGGGACGTCGGCGGTTCCGCGCCACGACCAGTACGAGGCGGTGCCCTTGTAGGGGCAGCCGGTGTGGTGGTCGGTGGCTTCGAGCAGGTCGAGGCGGACGTCCTCGCGCGGGACGTAGTAGCGGGTGGGCAGGCCGGTCTCGAAGAGCAGTACCGGCCGGTGGGTGTCGGCGACGACCGTGCCGTCGATCTCGACCACCAGGTGGCGGCTGCTGGGGAGGGCGTCCACCCGTTTGTGCGGGTCACGGGGGTGGACGAAGATCTCTTCCTCCTCCTCGTACCAGTGGTCGAGACCGCGTCCGACCCGCCGGAACCACTCGAAGGCGATATGACCGGCGAGGTCTTCGGCGGGGAAGGTCCAGGCCGCGTTCTCCAGCAGTTCGCCGTCGGCTTCGAGGTCGTAGAAGACCTGTGACCCGGTGTGCGTGCCCGTCGGAGGGTTCTTCGCCGGGCGGAGCAGGTCCTCGCGCACCTCCGCGCGCGGGAAGGCGTACAGCGGGACGGGGACGCCCGGCTCCCAGACGAGGACGGGGTGACGGCTGTCGACGACCGTCACCTCGCCCTTGCGGCCGCGCACCCAGCGCTCGCTGGGCTCCCACAGGAGCCCCTCGGGGGTGGTGCGCACGGCCGGGGCGGTGGGGAACGTGGTCATGACCGGTTCTCCTTCGGCTCGCTCAAGAGATGACTTCGGCGACGTAGGGGCGGCTCTCCCGCCAGGCGGCGAGCTGCTCCGGGCGGCCGAAGACCCGCAGGTACTCTTCCACGTTGCCGTTCGCGCGCTCCCACACCGACACGGGCTCGAAGTCGGATCCGTCCGGGTCGGCGAAGGCCGGCAGCGGCGCCACGACCGCGTCCAGGCCCGGGTGCACGAAAACGGCGGAGGAGCGGCGGGTCACCGAGCCGCCGGCCACCACGCGGTGCCGACCCGGCCGCAGGCGGCCGTCCGTCCAGTTGGTCAGCAGGGTGCCGGTGAACACCTGGAGGGCGTCGGGCCGGATCGGGACCGGCGTCCAGGTGCCGTCGGGGCGCTGGCCCTGGAGTCCGGCGTAGTCGCCCTCCTGGTGCAGCACGGTGACCGTGGAGCTGTCGGCGTGTTCGAGCAGGAGCAGCTTCTCCTCGTCGGAGGCGCTGTCGTAGGGCCACTTGGGGTAGTTGTTGACGACGAGCGTGGTGTGGACGTCGTCGCCGAGCGGGAAGGTGTCCGCGGGCAGGTCCAGCACGCGCGCGTACAGGGCGAGGACGCGGCGGGCGACGTCCACGAACGCGTCCCGGTAGCGGTGGGTCGCCTCGCGCAGGCCGGGCTCCTGCGGCGGCCACACGTTGACGTGCTCGTAGAGGGTGGCGTGTTCCGGGGAGAGGCCGGCGGCCTCGGCTTCCTGCGTGTCGTCGTACTGGGCGATGTTGAAGCGTTCGAGTTCCAGGCGGCCGAAGTCGTCGGGCCACTGGCGCCAGCCCCGGTTGGGGTGCCCGGTGGGGCTGGCCAGGCGTTCCTTCTCGGGGCGGGGCAGGTCCAGGACGCGGCGGAAGCCGTCGTTGAAGCCGGCGATCACCTCGGTGGGCACGCCGTGGTTGACCACCTGGATGATGCCGAGGGTCTCGGCCGCGCGGCGCACGGTGGCGAGCAGTTCCTCGGGAGCGTCGTCGGCGAGGGCGGCGGCGAGGTCGATGGCGGGGATGTCGTCGGACATGGCGGGACTCCTGTGGTCGTGGGTTCGGGGTTCAGTGCGTCAGGGGGCGCAGGACGTCCGCGAGCGCCCCGGGGCCGGGGTGGACGGTGACGACGTCGCCGTCGGGTACCCGGGTGCGGAACCGGTCGAGGGCCCCCGCGTCCAGCGGGCCGCCCTCGGTGCGGACGAGCAACGGGCTGGGGACGGAGGAGAGTTGTTCCCAGAGGGTCTCGTCGTCGAGGTCGGTGGGTGCGTCGGGCGGCAGGCTGCCGAGGTGGTGGCGCCAGGACCAGGTGCCGTCCTCGGCCCGCTCCGTCTCCAGCCGGGCCGTGCGGGCCGCGTCGGCGGCGCCGCGCTCCTCCAGCCAGGCCGCCGCCTCCTCGCGGGTGGCGAACTCGGGACTGGGCGTGGGCCACAGCCGCAGTCCCGGGGAGAGCGTGCCGGGCAGGGCGTCGACGAGGACGAGCCGTCCGGCGCTGTGCGGGAACTTGGCCTTGAGGGCGAGCGCGGCCAGTGCGCCGAAGCCGAACCCGACGAGGGGCGCGTCCGTCGGCGCGAACGACCGGGCGGCCTCCTCCAGCGTGGCGGCAAGCCGGCGGGGCCGGTAGTCGCCCCGGACGCGCCTGCTGGAGCGGCCGTGCCCGGGCAGGTCCAGGGCGACGGCCGGTCGGTCCAGGGCGAGCAGGACGTCGTCCCAGGCGCGGGCGCTGGCACCGGCGTCGTGGAGCAGGACCAGGGCGGGCTTCTGCGGGTGCCAGAAGACGCCGCCGACGTGGCCGCCGGTGACCACGGTCATCCAACGGCGTTGGATGACGGGGGCGTTCGGCAGGTCGGCGAACTCCTCGGCGGCGGTGCCGGTGTCGGTGCTGGTGGTCATGGGGGCTCCCAGGGCGGAGAAGGGTCACAGCGGGTCGGCCGCGCCGAGCGCGGCGGTGGCGGGGATTCCGGCGGGCAGGTCGGACGGGTCGAGGTGGCAGCGCACGACGTGGCCGGCGCCGAGGTCGCGCTCCGGTGGCGCCACGTCCGCGCACAGGCCGGCGATCCGGCGGGTGCAGCGGTCGGCGAAGCGGCAGCCGCCCGCTCGCGCCGGAGCGCCGTCCGGCGCGTCGGGCGTGCCGGTCACCACCGGACGCGCGGCCGCCTCGACCAGCAGGGCCGTGTACGGGTGCGACGGGCCGCGCAGTACGTCGGCGGCGGGTCCCTCCTCGACGATCACGCCTCGGTACATGACGGCGATCCGGTCGGCGAGGTAGCCGACGACCGCGAGGTCGTGGGAGATGAACAGGTACGACGTGCCGGTGCGGTCCCGCTGACCGGCCAGCACCTCCAGTACCGCCGCCTGCACGCTGACGTCAAGCGCGGACACCGGCTCGTCGCAGATGACCAGGTCGGGGCGGCCCGCAAAGCCGCGGGCGATCGACACGCGCTGCTTCTGCCCGCCGGACAGGCGGTCCGGACTGCGGTCCAGGAGGTCGGTGTCGAGGCGGACGCGGTCCAGAAGGGCGTCCAGGGAGGCGGCCGAGGGGGCAGCCAGGGTGGTGAGCGCTCTGCGCAGGATGGTGCGGACGGTGTGGCTGGGGTTGAGGGAGGCGTCCGGGTTCTGGAAGACCATCTGGATGCGCGGGCGTTGATCCGGGGCGCGGCGGGCGAGCCGGGCGGGCAGTGGGGTGCCCCGCAGCCGCAGGGAGCCCTCCCCGTCGGGGGCCAGGCCCGCGACGGCACGGGCGAGGGTGGTCTTGCCACTGCCCGACTCGCCGACCAGGCCGAGGACTTCGCCCTCCCGGACGGTCAGGTCCACGTGGTCGACGGCGACGGTGCTCCCGAACGTCCGGACCAGGTCGTGCACTTCGACGAGGGCGGCCGCCTCCCGAGGCCTCCCGGGCGGCCCGGGCAGCGCCGCCGCCACGGCGGTCACGGCGGCCCGCCCCGGGTACAGGCAGCGCACCGTCCGGCCCGGCACGGCCCCCGTGTCCAGCGGGGGTTCGGCGGTCCGGCAGGCGTCCTCGGCCAGTGCGCAGCGCGGTGCGAAGGCGCAGCCGGTGGTGGTATCGCCGGGCAGCGGCAGCCTGCCCGGCAGCGGCAGCAGCGGACGTTCGCTCCGGGTGATCCCGAGGACGGGGACGGCCGCCAGCAGACCGGCGGTGTAGGGGTGGGCGGGGGCGGCCAAGACCTCGCCGACCCGTCCGGTCTCGACCAGGCGTCCCGCGTACAGCACGCCGACCCGGTCGCACATCCGGCCGATCAGGCCGAGGTCGTGGCTGACGAAGACCACCGCCGCGTTCAGCCTGCCTCGCAACTCCGCCAGGAGGCCGAGCACTTCGTGCTCCACGGAGGCGTCGAGGCCGGTCGTCGGCTCGTCCAGGATCAGCAGGCGGGGCTGTACGGCGAGGGCGGCGGCGATCACGACGCGCTGCTGCTGGCCGCCGGACAACTGGTGCGGGTAGCGGTGCACGAGGCGCTCCGGGTCGGGCAGCCGGACCGTGCGCAGGAGGTCGACGGCGCGTCGCCCGCGCTCCCGGCGTGTGAGGCCCCGGCCGCGCAGCACCTCGGCGAGTTGTCGGCCGACGCGCATGGTCGGGTCCAGGGAGCCCGCCGCGTCCTGGTGGACGAAGGCGAGCCGGGAGGCCCGCCACTCCCGCAACCGCCGCCCGCGCAGCGCCAGGACGTCGGTTCCGTCCAGCCGCACGCCGCCGCCGAGCACCTGTCCGCCGGGCGCGAAGTGGCGGGCCAGCGCGTAGGCCAGCGTCGACTTGCCGCAGCCCGACTCGCCGACCAGGCCGAAGATCTCGCCCGGCGCGACGGTGAACGACACGTCGTGCAGAACCTGGGCGCGGTCGTACGCAACGCTCAATCCCTCGACCACCAGCCCCTGTTCGTCGGTGCTCACGAGGCCGCACCTCCCGCCGCCCGCCGTGAGGTGTCGGCGACCAGGGCGACCCCGACCACCAGGGAGACGATCGCCAGGGCGGGGGCGAGGACGGTCCAGGGCGCGTTGTCGAGCCACACCCGGTTGTCGGCGACGGCCGCGCCCCACTCCGGTGAGCCGGGCGGCTGCCCGAGGCCGAGGAAGGAGAGGGTGGCGGCCGCGAACACCGCGTCGCCGAGCCGCGAGGTCGCCTCGACGTACACCGTGGAGCGGACGTTGGGCAGGATCTCGCGGCCCAGCAGCGACCACAGGGGCTCGCCGCGGAGCCGGGCGGCCTCGACGTACGGCTTGCCCCGCTCCACGAGGGTCGCCGCCCGCACACTGCGCGCGACCAGGGTGGTCAGAGCGGCCGCGACGACGAGGACGAGGACCGTCGTGGACCGGCCGAGGAAGGCCACGAACAGCACCGCGGCGATGACGGCGGGGAAGACCACGACGGCGTCCACGATCCGCATCACCACGTCGTCCAGCCAGCCGCCCACCCCTGCGGTGACCAGTCCGATCACGGTGCCGGCCAGGACGGCCAGGGCGGTCGCCGCCGGTGCCACCGCGAGGACGGGGCGCGCCCCGGCGAGGGTACGGGAGAACACGTCGCGGCCGAACTGGTCGGTGCCCAGCCAGTGTCCGGCGCCCGGCGGCAGGAACCGGTCCTGCGGGCGCTGCACGTCCGGCGCGTAGGGCACCAGGTGCGGCCAGAACAGGGCGACCGCGGCCCACAGGAGGATCACGGCGGCTCCCACGGCGGAGGCCAGAGGAAGGCGGCCCGAGCGGCCCAGCGGCCGCAGGGTGATCGACACGGTGCTCACGCCGCTCCTCCGAGCCGTATCCGGGGGTCCAGCAGCCGGTGAACGAGGTCGCCGAGCAGCACGACCAGCATGTAGAGCGCGCCCAGGACGAGGGCGCTCGCCTGGAGTGTCGGCAGGTCCTTGTCCTGGGCCGACTGGAGCAGCAGGGCTCCCGCTCCGGGGTAGTTGAAGAGCAGTTCGACCACGACGATGCCGCCGAGCAGGTACTGCAACTGGACGCCGAGGGCGCTGGTGGCGGGCACGGTCGCGTTGCGCAGCACGTGCCGCAGCACGATCCGCGCCTCGCCGGTGCCGCGCAGCCGGGCGGCGCGGACGTAGGAGCCCTCGACGACGGCCACCGTGCTGGCGCGCACGTGCCGGGCGACGTAGCCGGTGCAGACCAGGACGAGGGAGACCGCGGGCAGCAGCAGGTGCCACAGGGTCTGGCCGAGGCCGTCGGCGCCGGGCCGGGTCTGCGCGGACGCGGGCAGCCAGCGCAGTTGGACCGAGAAGACGACCAGCAGGACGACCCCGGTCACGAACTCCGGTGTGGCGCCCAGCGCCAGGGTCGTGGAGGTGATCACCCGGTCCAGGACCCGTCCGTGGTACAGCCCCGCGATCACGCCGAGGGTGAGGGCGACCGGGACCAGCAGCGCGAACGCGAACACCGCGAGGAACAGGGAGTGTCCGAGCCGTTCCAGGAGCAGTTCGCGCACCGGCACGTGCAGCGTGTACGACGTCCCCCAGTCGCCGGTGGCGAAGTGCCCGAGCCAGCTGCCGTACTGGATCACCAGGGGCCGGTCCAGGCCGAGTTCGTGGTTGAGGGCGCGCACCGATCCGTCCGTGGCCTCCCGGCCCAGGACCGTGCGGGCCACGTCGCCGGGCAGCACCTGGGTGGCGAGGAAGACCAGCAGGGAGACCGCCAGCAGGGTCAGGGGGACGGCCGCGAGGCGGCGCAGCAGGAATCGGGGCATCGGTCAGATCCGGGAGACGGTGCTGAAGTCGACGTACTGGCTGGGGTGCGCCTGGACGCCCCGGAATCTGCCGCTGTCGTAGGCGCGGGCCGCGCCGCCCCAGAACGCGACGACGATCGGCACGTCCTCGTGCAGGGCCTGGGCGATGATCTCGGCCTGCTTGCGGCGCTCGGTGTCGGTCGTCGCCGCGTCGTAGGCATCGGCCGCCGCGTCGAGGGCCTTGTTGGAGTATTGAGAGCCGTTCCAGACGCCGCCGGTCTTCACCATGGGGATGATGAACTGGCTGGGCACGGGCCGGCCCGCCCAGCCGACCAGGTTGGCGGTGGTGAACAGCCAGGGGGTGTCCTTGGTCTGGTCGCCGCCGTAGAACTCCTTGGAGGAGCGCTGGTCGAGGTCGACGGTGATGCCTACCTCCTTCAACTGGCTCTGCACGGTGACCGCGTAGTCCTTGTTGGGCGGGTCGAAGGTGAGGGTGAAGCGCAGGTTCTGCACGCCGGCCGACCTGAGGAGTTCGGTGACCTTGGCCTTGTCCCGGGCGCGCTGGGCGATGTCGGTGGGGGCGGCGGGGAACAGCGGCGCGAACAGGTGGTCGTTGCCGAGGTCGCCGAGTCCGCTGCCGGCGGCCTGGCGGACGGCGGGCCGGTCGAGGGCGTAGGCGACGGCCTGGCGCACCTCCTTGCGGTCGAAGGGCGCCTTGTCCACGCGGAGGGTGAGCACGGTGACGCCGGTGCCTCTGACCTTGTCGACGGCGATGCTCCCGCTGCCCGCGAGGGGTTCGACGAGGGCGGGTCTGCTGAGGAACTGGGCGTCGATGTCGCCGGACCGCAGGGCGACGAGGTCGGCCTGGTCGTCGGCGTAGAACTTGACGTCCACGCCGTCGAGATAGGGCTTGGGGCTGTCCCAGTAGGCCGGGTTGCGGGCGAGGACGGCGCCCGTGGAGACGTCGTAGGACTTCAGGGTGAAGGGGCCGGTGCCGATGCCGTGCCGGGTGAAGTCCCCGTCGTAGTCCTTCTTCAGGATCACCGCGTTGTAGTTGCCGGCGGAGACCAGGTACGGGAAGTCGGAGAACGGCCGCTCCAGGGTGAAGACGACCGTCGACTCGCCCCGGGCGCGCACGCCACCCGCCTTGAGGACGGTGTCGAAGGCCGACAGAGCCGCCGACTTGCTCTTCGGGTCGAGCAGCCGGTCGAACGACGCCTGCACGGTGGCGGCGTCGAGTTTCGTGCCGTCGGAGAAGGTGACGCCCTCGCGCAGGGTGAAGGTCCACTCGCGGCCGGTCGCGTCCGAGGTCCACTTGGTGGCCAGCCGCGGCACCAGCTTGAAGTCCTTGTCGAGCCAGATCAGGTACTCGGCGACCAGTTGGTAGAGCGCGATGGCCGTGCCGTCGTACGCGGTGACCGGGTCGACGGCGGTGGGCGGCGGCGGAGTGCCCACGCGCAGTGTGCCGCCGCGCCTGGCCGGGCCGGTGGCGGCGGCCGTCGCTCCGGCCGGCGAGTCGTCGGTGCCGCCGGGGGCGCAGGCCGCGAGCAGGGCGGCCAAGGCGCCGCCTCCGGTCACGGTGAGGAAGCCGCGTCGGGAGGGTCCGGCGGGCAGGACGTCCTGCCAGTGCTGGCTCGGCGCGCCGTCATCGGATGCAGGCATGGGTTCTCCAGGGAATGACCGACGGCACGGCACAGCCGTGGGGAGCTGTACGCGGACGTGGGCGGAGCAGACTGGGTGCCGGGGCGAAGTGCGAGGTGGGATGCGCGAGGTGAGGTGTGTGGTGCGAGGTGCCGGAAGGGCCTGGGCCCGTCACGGGAGCGGCGCGGTGCGCGGGGCCGGACGAGTCAGCGCTGCGTACAGGCGCACGTGGCGACGCGCGCGAGATCCACGTGGATCCTCCGGGTCAGCAACGTGTCAGCGGTCACGAGTCATTGATAACAGCGTGGAACGGCGCCGGACAATGCGGGACTTGTTTCAGAATCGAGAAACTCGCCCGCAAAATTGCGCTCGTAGACTTCCGGCATGACCGACTCCACCCGCCCCGCGGCCGACTGTCGCCGCCCCGGTTCCGACGACCACCGGCCGTCCCCGAGGCACGACTCAGGAGTTGCCCCCGATGCAGTCACCCGCGCACGTCCGACGCGAAGGCCTGCCGGGCTCTGACCTCGGGAGCGGCATCCCGTTATCCCGTCCCCCGGCCCATTCCTCGATCGACGACCTGCTGGCCCGGGCCCGCGCCCGCCTCGACCGGCTCACCCCCGAGGACGCGGCGGGTGAACTCGCCGCCGGGGCCCTGCTGGTGGACGTCCGCGCGGACCTGGTGCGGCGGGCGGAAGGCGAGATACCGGGCTCCCTCGTCATGGACCGCAACGTGCTGGAATGGCGGCTCGACCCGTGCAGCGCGTGGCGCATCGAGGAGGCCGCCGACCACTCCGTGCGTGCGGTCATCATGTGCTCCCAGGGCTACATGTCGAGCATGGCCGCCGCGGGACTGCACGACCTCGGCCTCATGCGGGCCACCGACATCATCGGCGGCTACGAGGCGTGGCGCGACGCAGGCCTGCCGGTGGTGCCCGGCGGCACGATGCCCGGCTCGTACGTGGCGTCCACGCCGTCCCCGATCAGCCTCGACCCGGGCGGACAGCGCATGCTGGTGGACGGCGCTCCGATCGCCCTCACCCCGCTGGAGTTCCGGCTCCTGACGGCCCTGCTGCGCGGCAACGGCCGGGTCATCACCCGGGAGGACCTGCGCTCGGGGCTGGGAGAGTGGGCGGGCAGCCGCAGCCGCTCCGTCGATCTGCACATCCACCGGATCCGGCGCAAGCTGGGCCCACGCGCGGCAGCCCTGCTCACCACGGAACGGGGCGTGGGTTTCCGACTGCGCGCGATCCCGCGGCGGGCCGATCCCGCATGACCGCGCCCCGGCCAGATCGGACGCCGACCGCGTCACGGGCGGAGCGGCTGTGCCCCTCTGCCGACGCCGACAGTCTCTGCCTCATCCCCCGCAAAGTACTCCACTCGGATCTCTGCGCAGGCCTCTGCCGGGCCCGTCCAGTCGAGCCGCGCGCGGATGCCGGATCGACAGCGGGCTGCGAATTCTTCGAGGTTCATTACCAAGCATCCCCCTGTGCATGCGTCCCCCAGCCTCCAAAGCGTCGTGCTGAGGCCCGCTCCGGTGCAGCCGCGAAGTCTGGCGTCAGGCAGGGGACGTCGATCCAGGGACCCGCCCAAGACGCGAAGAAAACGTCATACCCGTGACTGCCGAGGAGAGCGGAGAGCGAGCACGATCCCACGTAGGCGGCCTCAGCCGGGCGACTGGGTCCCCGCTCGAAGTTCGATGCGCACACTGTCGTCGTCCTTGAAGACGAACGTGGGATCGATGTCCCTGCGCCAGCCGAGCGAGACCATGTAGTAGCGGTGGTCGCGTTCTATCAGCAGGCGTAGTCCGCTGTAGCGGTAGCGGTAGCGGTAGCGGTAGCGGTAGCGGTAGCGGTAGCGCGTGCCGGTCCGAGATCCTCGTAGACGACCCCGGGCGAGACCATGCTGAGGCGGTCGGTACTGACGACGACCACGGCGACCCGCCGCACGAGCTGGCCGGCGTCGCCGCCGGCGTCCTGCCGGCCCAACTGTCCGGCCACCAGCGCGACGGCCCAGATCAAGAAGAGGCCAGAGACCACGAGCGCCCCGGTCCGCTCCCACGCCGGACCGTGTGCCGCTCGCACGGGTGTCGCGGCCCGCGTCCGCCCCAACAGCAGTCCGACCGCCACCAGCGAGGGCGCGACCCAGGCGTTGGGCTGGATCCAGCGCCACAGCAACATGAGCAGGACGCCCGACACTGCAACGGCGATGTGCGCGCGGGCGATCGCACGACCGGTGCGCCGCACTCCGCGCAGATACCGGTCCTGGACCGGGAGCAGAGCAAGCAGGCGCAACAGACCAGGCATCAACAGGATCAGGGCCAGTACCTCGAACGTGGGCAGCGTGGCCAGGCGCAGGCTGCGCACGATCAGCTCGAAGGTACTGAAGCCGATCGCGAAGCTGTCGAGGTGGAAGGAGCCGAAGTAGGCGTTGATGTAGATGTAGCCCACCCGCCTCCACAACTGCCCGCTCGGCCGGGCGTCAGGCGCCGACGGGAGCTACGACCCTCGGTCTCCGACGCCCTACTTTCGGGAACACGGCCGGACGGACCGCCGCAACGAGAACCAGAGCTCGACAAGGCGTCTCTAGGCCGGATCCTCCCGGAATGCCTGGGCGATGATCGCGTACTGGGCCGCGATCTCCAGCGGGCCGTCATTGCCGATCACCGCGTCCGCCGCCTCCGCACGTGCCAGATAGGCCCGCGACCGTCGGAGACAGTACAAGCGGATCCCCTCGTCGGAGGCGGCTTCGAAGTCGAAGTCGGGGACGGGCGGTTGGGTGAACTCTGCACGATGCCAAGGGCGCTTCTCGCTCATGCCGCCATCCTGCCCCCACCCCGTCACGGCAAAGCCCTGCCGAGGTGGGGGACGCTTACGGGCCGGGTCGAGTGCGCCACCGTGCGATTCCTTGGGGGTCGCGCTCGTCCTCGCCAGGACGGCTGCCTTCGTTCCGACGCTCAGCGAGACGTTGCGCCCACTCGACCCGTCGAGTCGATGCCCGCAAGATCTCCAGAACGCCGTCTCGTCCTGCACCGCCTGCTGGCCTTGCAGTCCGGTTACTGGTTTCACCCGTGCCGGCCGCCACCACGGCGGACGAGTTGAGCGGGAGATCGGCGATGGCGAGGTCAGACGGCTGTCGCGGGTCAGCCGCCGGGGCATGCCTCCCGGCGGCTCAGCGCTGGAAGTAGAAGCCCGCGTCGAGGTCGGCGAGCAGCGTGGGGTGGGACGGCTCCCAGCCGAGGAGTTCGCGAGTGTCCTCGTTCGGCATCTTGACGTCGATGCCGATGAAGGGGAAGGCCTTGAAGTGTTCGGAAGCCTGCTCGGCCGACATGCCGACCGCCTCGATGCCCAGGTGGCGGGCGACGGACTCGGCGATCGTACGGACCGGGACGCCGGCCTCGGTGGCCCCGGTGACCCGCGAACCGGCCGGGGCCTTCTCCACCGCCAGCGCCCACACGCGGGCGACGTCGAGGGTGTGGCCCGCGGCCCAGGTGTTGGAACCGTCACCGACGTAGCCGGCGACGCCGGTCTGGCGGGCTATCCGGAGGTACTGCGGGATGAACCCGTTCCGGTCGCGCTCGCTGTGCGTGACGTTGGGAACCGCGACCAGGACGGTGCGTACGCCGCGCTCGGTGTACCCGTGGATGGCCAGCGCGACCTTGGCGCGGGGATTCGGGTGGTTCACGAGGTCCTCGACGCGGCCCATGCCGATGCCGAGGAAGGCCTTGCCCGTGTCGACGAGCTCGCCGCAGATCGCGTGGACGACCTCTTCGTCCTGCGCCGCGACCTCGGCGAAGCGGCCGGACGCGATGCCCTCGTGCTGGAAGCCGAGGTGGACGACCGCGTCGGCGTCGCGGGCGGCCGCGCGCAGGCCGTCGAGGTCGGTGAGGTTCCCGCGGCAGGCCTCGGCGCCCATCGCCGTGACGGCCGAGGCCGCCTCGTCGGAACGGGCGAGGCCGACGACCTCGTGACCTGCGTGGATGAGCTCAGGGACAACGGCGGAGCCGATGTGACCGCTGGCGCCGGTGACGAAGACACGCATGAGAATCTCCCCGGAGAGTGATGTGACTTGGTATCGTCACCGTAGCACTGTGACGATACCAAGTCACATCACCTAAGATGACTCTCATGGCTCGATGGGAACCGAACACACGGGAACGGCTGGTCCGCGCCGCGGTCGAACTGTTCGCGGAGCAGGGATACGAGGCGACGACGGTCAACGAGATCGCCGAGCGGGCCGGTGGGCTGACCAAGACCACGTTCTTCCGGCACTTCACCGACAAGCGCGAGGTGCTGTTCGCCGGGCAGGAGATCCACGGCCGGATCACGAGCGACGCGATCGCCGAGGCGCCCGAATCGGCCACGCCCCTTGAGATGGTCGGCCTGGCGCTGGACGAACTCGCCTCCTCGTTCACAGAGGACCGGCGGGACATCGGACGACGGCTTCGGACGGTCATCGCGAGCAGCGCGGAACTTCGGGAACGCTCCGCCTCCAAGCGGGCCGCGCTCTCCGAGGCGATGACGCAGGCGCTTCGCACGCGCGGCGTCTCGGAACTCGTCGCCGCTCTCGCGGCCGAACTGGGTTCGCGTGCCTTCTACGGCGCCTTCGACCGGTGGACGTCGTCGGCGGATCCGCGGACCCTCGTCGAGTACGCGCGAGAGGTGTTCGGCGAGTTGAAGACAGCCATGTCCACGCTCGCGTAGCCCGCCCGGCCGGGAGGCGCCGCCGTCGGCCACGCGGCGCCGCGCGCGGCACGGGTGAAGATGACCGCCGCGATCGTCGCGACCGGGTGGTCTGGAGGCCGGACGCCAGCCTCCGCGCCCCGGCCGCCAGGGCCGAGGCCTGTCCCGGACCGGTCAGGGGCGCAGCAGGGTACCGGCGATCTCCTCCAGCAGCGCTACGGCGAGGAGTTCGCCGTCCACGGGGCCGAAGCGTTCCAGGGCCTGGCGGTGGATGCGCAATACCGTGTCGGCCATCTCGTGCGGGGTGCCGAGGTCATGGGCTTGCTCGGTGATGACCCTGAGCTGGTCGTGTATACGGTCGAGCCCGTAGGAGCGAAGGTAGTCCCCGGCGAACAGGGACGGCAGGTCACGGCGGATGAAGTCGCTGCCTGCCGCGCTGTCGGCCAGCGTGTCGTGCAGAGCAGTGAGGTCGATGCCCGCTCGGTGCCCGAGCAGCAGTGCCTCGGCGGTTGCCGCGGCCTGTCCGAACCAGAGGAGATTGATGAGGAGTTTCGCGGTGTAGCCGGTTCCCGGGCCGCCCATGTGACGGATGCGGTCCGGCGTCGTCACGGCCTCCAACAGCGGTCGGCACCGGTCGAGGACGTCGGCGGGACCCCCCACGAACAGCCGCAGGCGCCCCTGTTCGGCGTCTGCCGGGCTGCCTCCCATGGGAGCTTCGAGCACATCGACGCCGTGTGCACCGGCTCGTTGCCGCAACTCCCCGGCCCTGGCTGGAGCATTGCTCGTCATGTCGATCCACACCGCCCCGGGGGCCAGAGCGGCGAACACGGCATCCGGCAGGGCGGCCGCGGCCTCGTCTGGTCCAGGAACCACGGTGACCAGGGCATCCGCTCCGGTAGCGGCGGTCTCCACGGAGGACGCCCATTCCGCGCCCAACGCACGGACCACTGCCTCTCGTTCGGGACGCAGATCGCAAGCGGCCACCACGTGACCTGCCGAAACGAAGCGTCCACACAGAGGTGTCCCCATGCGGCCGGCACCGACGAGGGCTATGCGCGAGGTCAAGGAATTACCGCACTCTCAGTCGTTGCTGCTGCCGTTACCGCCCCCGCCCCAAGGACTGCTGTTCTTCCGCTTGGTGAGACCAGGGGACGATTCGGTCATCCTATGAGTTCGTGATCCTCATGAGCTGCCGCGCGCCCTGGTGGGGGCGCGGCCGTCAGATCGCGATGTGCACGGCGGTCCCGTCGACGGCGCCGATCGGGAGGTCCGCAAGGAACTCGACTCCCGCGTCGGATTCCTCGCCGGGTGGGCCCTCCTGCTCGACTCTCTTTTCCTGCCGATGGTCGCCTGGCTCCTGCAGGCCATCTACCTGCACGCCCAGTTCCCGGCCGTGCCGGAACGGGCCTGGTTGGTCATCAACGTGGCCCTCGCCACCCTCATCAACGTCGTCGGGCTCAGGACCGCCGACCGTGTCAACCGGGTCCTGCTCATCGGCGTCACCGGCATCCTCGTCGTGCTCGCCGCGCTCTGCGTCCACCACGCATCCGGACACGGCGGCGCCCCCGCGGCCTCCTACGCATTCCGGAACAACGCGAGCAGCCTGTCCGCCGTCACCGCGGCCGCGGTCGTGATGCCGAGAGGGGAGGGCTGCCGCCGGGGGAATCCCTCTGCGATGATCGCCCCAGGCCGCTCCCAGCGTGCCGGGGCGCCACCGCACCGGCGGTCCCCCGGCGCTGGACCGGAGGGGCCCCGGCCCCGCGACCTGAGGATTCTCGGTGACCTACGACGTCAGCGCCCTGCGCGCTCAGTTCCCTGCCCTCACAGCAGGCATCGCGCACTTCGACGGCCCCGGCGGCACACAGACCCCGGCGCCCGTCATCAAGGCCATCGCGGACGCCCTCGCCGAGCCCCTGTCGGTGCGAGGCGCGGTCGCTCTCGGCGAGATCAACGCCGAGCGGATCGTCGGCGACTTCCGGCGCGCTATGGCCGATCTCCTGGGCGCCGATCCGGCCGGCATCGTCTTCGGCCGCAGCGCCACCCAGCTCACCTACGACCTCGCACGCACCCTCAGCGCGCAGTGGACTCCGGGCGACGAGGTCGTCGTCTCCCGGCTCGACCACGACGCAAACATCCGGCCGTGGACGCAGGCCGCGGAACGGGCCGGTGCGGTGGTCCGTTTCGCCGAGTTCGACCCGGCCACGGGTGAGCTGCCGCCGGAGGCCGTGGGCGGACTGCTCACCCGGCGAACCCGACTCGTCGCCGTGACCGGCGCCTCCAATCTGATCGGAACCCGGCCCGACCTCGCCGCGATCGCGTCCCTCGTCCACGACGCCGGCGCGCTGTTCCACGTCGACGCCGTGCACCTCGCCGCGCACGACACCATCGACGTACGTCACCTCGGCGCCGACTTCCTGGTGTGTTCCGCCTACAAGTTCTTCGGCCCCCACCATGGCGTCCTGGCGGCCGATCCCGCCCTCCTGGACACTCTGCGTCCGGACAAGCTCGCCCCCTCAAGCGACGCCGTCCCCGAGCGCTTCGAACTCGGCACCCTGCCGTACGAAGCACTGGCCGGGACCACCGCGGCCGTGGACTTCATCGCGGACATCGCTCCCGACCGCGAGGGCAGCAGGCGGGAGCGGCTCCGGTCGGCGTACGCGGCGATCGAGAGCCACGAGACCTCGCTCCGTGAAGCCGCGGAGTCGGCCCTGTGCGCCCTCGACGGGGTGAACTGCCATTCACGGGCGGCGAACCGGACCCCCACCCTCCTGCTCACCTTCCGGGACCGCCCCGCCGCGGAGGCCTACCCCTTCCTCGGGACGCTCGGCGTGCACGCGCCGGCGGGATCCTTCTACGCGCTCGAAGCCTCCCGCCACCTCGGCCTCGGAGACACCGGCGGCCTCCGCGTGGGGCTGTCGCCCTACAACGACGCCGAGGACGTGGAGCGTCTGGTCGCGGGAGTGACGACGTTCCTGAAGGGATGACCGACGCCGGCTGGGTCAGGAAGCCGCGGTGAAACACTCTCGGCCGGGTCGGCCGGCCGAGGGGTAGTAGCAGCACCGCAGTCCCGTGGCGTGTGCGGCGGCGATCATGGGGGTCGTGACCATCCCTCCCGCCGTGGAGGGGGCGGCAGGTGGCGCGGTGACGGCCTGCGGAGGTCCGTCGGTGCCGCTGACGGCGATGCGGAAACCGCCGTGTGTGGGCCAGCCGCGTATCCACCCGGTCCGGCAGCTCGGGCTGAAGCGGATCTCCAGTCGGGTGCCGTCCGCCATGGTGTCCGAGCGCACGGTCACGGGGTCCTCGCAGGCCGTCGTCAGAGGATCGCGGCCCTCGCAGGAGCGCAGGCGGCAGATGGGCGGCCGCGTGGCGGCAGATGGGCCGGTCCCGTAGGACGCGTGAATGACCGCGGCGGGTACGACCATGGCCGCGCACAGCACGAGGACTCCGGTCGCCGTGACCCACGGGCGCGCGGTAATGAGAGTCGAAGCGGCGAGCAGGATGCGATGTCCCAGACCACGGGCGGCATTTGACGTCCCGTCGGTTGCCCGTCCGTCTCCGTCAGCGGCTCTCCGGCCCGGCCGAGGCTCGCTTGCGATCTCGGCTCCTCCGCGTCGGTTCCATGCCGCGTCGGCACGCTCCCAGAGGGCCAGTGTGTCCGCCTCACTCGCTTGCGTCGCCCCGCACAGCGCCTGCACGGCCTGCCGCGGTGGGAACTGTTTGCCGTTGAGATAGCGTTCCCAGGACGATGTGCTGATGGCCATCGCCCGGCTCAGCTCCGTCAGGGTCAGACTGCTGCGGTCTTTGAGTCGGCGCAGGAGATTGACCAGATCCCGGTATGCGGCGGGCAGCGTCTGCGGCAGCGCCTTCCACTGGTTGCCCCTGTGCGAGGGTCTCATCGCCGCTCCTCCATTCCCGCTGCCGAAGTCGGTCATGCCACGTGGCGAAGCAAGGACCACGTCCGCTCACCGACGATTCCGTCGGGGAAAACACGGTCCTGCTGTTGCAGCTTCTTGACCTGTGCTTCCGTCCGCTTCCCGAAGTAGCCGTCCACATCACCCGGCGACAACTGGTGGCGGCGCAGGAGGCATTGCACCTCCGCCACGTCCGGCCCCGTGCTGTTCAGTCCCACGGTGTGGGAGTCGGTGGTGCTGTTGCCTGCGAGCATCAGCTCTCCCTCTCGGACGTACGTGCAGCTGTACCTGCCCACCCCCGTCGTACTGTCCGCAGGAGGCCCGGCCGAGTCCGGGCGATCGGCGATCAACCACCCCGCAACGACAGCGGCCAGCACCAGGGCGCCTCCGACGAGGGACAGGGCCACGCCGTGTATCGCTCTCTGCTCCCGCTCATGCTTCCGGCCCTCCCCCGGCTTCGCGGAAGGAACCGACGGCTGGTCGGGCGGAACGGGCGCCCGTCGGACCCTCAACTCCTCGGCGGGCTCTCCGGGGAGGCACTCCGTGCGGGCGCGAGACCGCTGTGCCGCGCCCTGCAGGGCCAGTAAGGGTGCGGCCTCCGCTTTCGTCAGCCCGGCGAGTGCTTCGACCGCCGCGGTGGGTGGCAGTGCCTTGCCGTTGAGATACCGCTCCCACGACGAACCGCTGAACGGCGTCTTGGCCTGGAGCATGTGGAGCGTGAGACCGCTGTGGTCCTTCAACCGCCTTAGTTCTTGCACGAGTCGCCGGCCGTCAGGGTCCAAGGTCTCGGGAAGTTCTCGCCACCTCATCGCATCCCCCCGGACAGCAGTCTCTTGGACGCAGGGCCGCCTCTGCGACCCCTCTGCCCGGGAACCGCGCGCCGCCGACGGAAATCCGGCCACCGCCGTCACGCCCGGACAACACGGCGGGACGTCCCGAGAAACCGTATGACGGCCTACGTCGCCGCACGTCACGGGCTGAGACGTCCCGGGATTTCGCGGGACACCCGGCAGATGTGGCAGCCGTCGTACCGCTCCGAAAGGCTCGTGTGGCCGGTCCACGGCAGCCGCAGGCAGCGGAGGCTGCGCGTACCCCCTGCTCCGTCGGTCACCGTGCCTCGGAAACCAGCGCACATGAACATCCGCATCCCCCGCTCATCAGCGAAAGCCAGGAAGGGTCACATGGCTGCCAAGAAGTCCATCGCCGCCGCGCTCCTCGCGACGGGTCTCATGACGGGGCTCGCCGTCACCGCGTCCACGGCCTCCGCCTCCACGGCCGCGCCCGCGACCGTGTACAGCTGCAACAAGACCTATTACTCCGGATCCGCCCTCACCGAGAAGGGCGACACCGGGGCACGCGTGATCGAGGTGCAGTGCCAGCTCCACTACCGCGGCTTCCTCAGCGCGGGAGGCGTCGACGGAATCTTCGGGAACGGCACCTACAACGCCGTCCTGGCGTTCCAGCGGGAGTACCGCAGCATCTGCAACTCCGGCCTGTCGATCGACGGCGTCGTCGGCACCTACACCTGGGCGGCCCTGCGGTCCGCCTGTCCGAGCTGACCCGCGGTCACCGGACGCGGGCGAATGATCAGCCATCAGAGACAGGAGGCACATCGATGCGCGAAGACACACGCCGGCAGCGCACCGGACGTTGGGCGAACAGGGTGCTGACCGCCGGCGCGGCCGGGACCTGCGCCGTGTTCCTGGCCACCGCACCGGCCATGGCCGACGGCTTCGAAGCCCACACCATCGACAACAGTCGATGCGGTGGGGTCGGCGGGGTCATCGACTTCGTCGACTACGGACCGGGCGCACCCGGCGGCGGAAACAACGACGACTACACCGTGATACACGACCTGTGCGACGACGGTCACGGTGTCGAGGGCTACGCCTGGCTCGACGGCGCGTACCTCGACAAGCACTACGACGGCAAGGGCTACGCCGGCGATCCGGAAGTGTGGGACCCCTTCGGCGACATCAAGGGCAAGCACCTGGTCGGCATCAAGGTCTGCCTCGTCGACGGCTCGAACGACACGACACCGTCGTACTGCGGCTCGGCTGAGCAACAGATCAACGGCTGACGAGACACACCGTCACCCGTACGCCCGCGTCGGTCAGACCGAGCCGAGCCGGCGAGGAGCCCGAAGCCACCGCTCGCCGGCGCCGGCACGGGGAGCCGGACCCGTGAAGGGGGCCGGCTCCCCCGCTCGTCGACGGCGTCCGCCGGCCGGCCCTCGTCATGCCCTCCGCCGGTAACCCTTGGAATCGATCACCTGGTGACTACGCTGAGCGGCTTCATCTCGCGGAGGTTGCTTTGGGACGGCGGAGCGTGCTCGGACAGGACTTCAGGCGGTTGTGGGCCGCCTATGCGGTCAGCGCGGCGGGCAGTGCCGTCGGCATGGGGGCCCTGCCGCTGATCGCCCTCCTGGTGCTGGATTCCTCGCCGTTCCAGGTCTCTGTGCTGGCCGCGTTGTCCGCGGTGGCCAGCGGGGTGATCGCGCTGCCGCTCGGTGTGCACATCGAACACCGGTACAAGCGCCCGGTGATGGTGACCGCCGATCTGGTCCGGTGTGCGGTGCTGGCGAGCATTCCGGCCGCCATGGCTTTCGACCGGCTCACCTTCACCCACCTGTGCGTGGTCGGCGTTGTGCAGACGGCGGCCTCCGTCGCCTTCGACGCGGCGAGCGGTGCGCAGGTGAAGGCCCTTGTCGTGCCCGAGCACCGCCTTCGCGCCAACAGCCTGTTCGAGACGACCAATTGGATCTGCGTGAGCGCTGGGCCGCCGGTCGGCGGGCTCCTGATCGGTGCACTGGGCGCAGCTGCCACGACGGTGGTCGACGCACTGTCCTTCCTCGGATCGGCCCTGAGCATCCGCCGCGTCGAGCAGCCCGAACCCGCGCCGCCGACCCGCGCCGCCGACTCTCACCTGGGGCGGGACATCGCCGCAGGTTGGCGGTACCTCCTTCGGCACCCGGGACTGCGGCCACTGTTCTTCAACGCGCTGCTCTTCGGCGGATCCATCATGATGACGTCGCCGCTGATGGCCGTCCTCATGCTGAACGACCTCGGCCTGGCACCGTGGCAGTACGGACTCGCTCTCGGACTGCCTTGCCTGGGTGGCGTGCTGGGCTCACGCCTGGCCCCGCCGCTCACGCGGCGTCTCGGGCAGCGTCGCGTGCTGTTGCTGTCCGGCGTCGCGCGCACTCTGTGGACGGTCCTGCTGCCGCTGACACCGTCCGGCGCCCTCGGCGTGTGCGTCATCGTGGCCGCAGACTTCGGCTTGCTCCTCTCCGCCGGTGTCTTCGGCCCGTCGTTCACCACCTACCGCATGGCCGCGACTTCCGACGCGTTCATGTCCCGCGTGGGCACCTCGTGGTCCGTCGGTTCCAAGTCGTGCCAGGCCGTGTTCATGATCGCCGGTGGTCTGATCGCCTCCGCAACCGGGGTACGGGGCGCCCTGCTCATCGCCGGACTGCTGTGCATGGCAAGCGCGTTGCTCCTGCCCTGGCGGGAGCCGCGTACCGCCACCGCGCCTGTTCCACCACCCGCGACGACGGCGGGCCCGTCCCCGGCAGCGGACGCTTCTTCGGGTCACTGAGGTCGGCACTCGGACGGTCAGGGGGAACGGCGGGCACGAGCGAGGAGCTGCACACGCGGACGCTGCGCACTCCACGTCTACGTCACCGGCGGGCCCTACCCGAGCGCGGGCGTTCTGATGGCGAGCAGGGCCATGTCGTCGTGGCCGTCACTGGGGTGCCGGTCGGCCAGCGTCTCGACGAGATCTTGAAGAGGAAGGTGTTCAAGGCGCTCGGCTTGTTCGGCCAGGCGGGCCATGGTCTGCTCGATGGAGCGACCGGGGTGTTCGGTGACGCCGTCGGTGTAGAAGATCACCGTCGCGCCGGGAGGCAGCGAGCGGGTGTGCTCGTGACGCCGTACGGCGCTGTCCACGCCGAGGGGGAGGTCGGGCTGGGCGAAGAGGAAACGGGGGCGTGCGTCGGGGGTGAGCAGGAGCAGGGGTGGGTGGCCGGCGGTGCTCCACCGCATCCTGAAGAGGCCGGTGTCGGAGCCGTCCGGGCTCGCGTCGGGTTCGAAGCGGGCGAGGCAGAGGGTGGTGACGGGGTTGGCGGTGAGGTCTTCGACCGTGCGTTCCAAGGCGGTGAGGATCCCGGCGGTGGGTGCGGCGGGGTCGTAGTGGAGGAGGGCGAGCAGCATGTTGCGGGTCTGTGCCATCGCGGCGGCGGCCTGGAGGTCATGGCCGACGACGTCGCCGACGACGGCGGCGACTGAGCCGCCGGGCAGCCGGATCGCGTCGTACCAATCGCCGCCGATGTGCCGGGGAGTGACGGCGGGACGGTAGACGGCGGCGCTCAGCAGGGGGCGCAGGTCGGTCAGCCGGGGCAGCAGCATGCGCTGGAAGCGCTCCGCGTCCATCTGCGTCTGCCGCATCAGAGCGGCGTCGTCGATGGCGAGTCCCGCGGCTTCGGCGAACGACGCGATCATGGCCTCGTCATGGGCGTCGAACGGCCGCCCGTCCTCACGGTCGCAGAGGTACAGGTTGCCGTAGACGCGCCCCCGGATACTGACCGCGGCCCCCACCATGCAGCGCATCGGCGGATGCCCGGTCGGCAGGCCGACGGAGGCGGGATGGGCGGCGATGTCCTTGACCCTGATCGGCTCCGGATGGGCGATCAGGTAGCCGAGCAGCCCGCGCCCGGTCGGCAGACCCGTGCCCGACAGCGCGCGTACCTGCGTGTCGGACAGGCCGATCGGAATGAACTCGCGCAGATGCTCGCCCGAGTCGTCCAGGACCCCGAGAGCGCCGTAGCGGGCACCGACCAGGTCCATGGCCGTGCGGACGATCAGTTCCAGGACGTCGGACAGGTTCTGGTCCCGGCTGATGACCGCCTCGTACAGCTCGTGCAGCCGGTTCTGACCGCGTGCCAGGACGACGAGCTGCTCGGCGATCTGCGCCAATTCCGTCCCCAGCCGCATCCCTCTGCGGGGCGCACGGCCCGAGCCGCCCGTCACTGAGAACCCACCCATGCTGTGCGAAAGGACACCGACACCGGGCCAAGCGTCGCAGCCCCCGGCCCACACCCTGGTCATATCCTCCTTTCGAGGGCGCGTCTCCTCCGCCGCGTGCCCGACATCGGCCCCGGGACACACCGCTCCGCTCCACCCCGACGGGGAGGTCACCTCAGTGATCTCCGCTGCGGAAAACGCCGCGATCGGTGCGTTCTTCAACCGCCGGTTGTGCCGTCACCGCGTAACCACGCGTTCGAGGGGCCTGCGAGGGGCAGAGTGTCACGGACGGACCGTTGGGGAGGGGAGGGCACAGGAGACATGCGGGAGTACGACCAGGCGCTGGCGACCCGACTCGCGCGGCGTGCGGTGGAGGCCGTAGCGCCGGACGAGTTACCGCAGTTCGCCCTGACGGCGGAGGCCTTCCACCGCGCTCCCCCGTCGCCGGCGTTCGTCGCCGGGCGGCGCGACGAGCCGCTCGGAATCGGACTGGAGGCGGTCGCCGCGCTGCTCAGCGCCACGGCGCTCACGGCGGCGGTGCAGGTGCTGGACCACCTGGCCCAGCAGGCCGCGGACCGGACCGCCGAGGCCGTGGGACGGCGCGTGCGGTTCGGGTTCGGACGGCGGCGAGCCGCGGCCACGCCACCCGCGGTGACGCTCCGGCCGCTGTCCGCCGAGCAGTTGACACAGGTGCGGCAGGTCGCCGGGCAGGCGGCGCTGCGTCTGCGGGTGCCGCAGGAGCAGGCCGGGGCGATCGCGGACGCCATCGTCGCGGAGTTGGCCACCGTCGCCGCAGCCGGTCCCGTCGATCCCGGCGGGACGGTAGGAGGCCCGGAGGATTCCGGGCCGTGACGGCAGGTGCCCCAGCCAGGCAGGTGAATCGGGAGGACGAACCGTTCGGCCTCCCCTCGGGCACCACCGTGCGTTTCGTGCTGCTGATCACGGCCGTGACGACGGCGTCGGCGACCCTCGTCAACGGCGTGTCGTCGATGGCCCTCACCTCGGTCGACGTGCGGCGGGTGCGGGCCTACTACCGATGCGCGACCCTCGCGACCCAGGAAGCGGCGCGCGCGCACGGTGTGCCGTCCGGCGACGGCTCCTCGCCGTTCGTGTTCGACTGTCACGATCCGCGGGCGGGCACGTCGTGGGCGGTCACCGTCGCGGTGACCGCCCTCCTGCTGCTGGGCGTCGGGTGCGTCTACGTCTGTCTGCCGGTCTGGCGCGAGCGCCGGCGCGGCTACCGGGAGCTGACCGGTATGCCGGAGCTGTCGGCTTACTTGCAGGGGCTGACCAGGACAGCGGGGCTGGGATCGCCGGTCACCTTCCTGGCCGAGCCCCTCCAACCCGGCGTCGACGCCGTCGCGTTCGGGCGCGTGGGGCGGCGGCGGGTGGTGCTGAGCGGTGGGCTGCTGGTGCTGTTCACGCGGGACCAGGACGCGTTCCGGACGGTGGTGCTGCACGAGCTCGCCCACATCCGCAACCGGGACCTCGACGTGGCCTTCCTGACCCTCATCGTGTGGCGGATGAGTGGGTCGCCGCTGCTGGCGTTCGCGGTCCTCGCCGTGCCGGGCAGCCTGTTCCTCGGGCCGGAACTGGCCGCCGCCGACCTCACCCATGCCGTCCGCACGGGCCTGCTGGCGGTCTTGGCCGCCTTCCTCAAGAACTCGGTCCTGCGCAGCAGGGAGTTGTACGCCGACGCGCGCGTGCGGAGCTGGGAGGGATCCCCCACCTCGCTCCGACGGCTGTTCCACGTCTACGGCCTGTCGTCCGCGCCTCGGTCCGGCTGGCGCTCCGCGCTGCTGCGGGTCCATCCCACGGCCGCGCAGCGTGCGGAGGCGCTGAGGGACGAACGCCTGCCCGGCGAAGCCGGCTTCTGGGACTTCTGCGCGGTGGGGGCCACGGTGGCGTTCCTCTACGACTTCCTGGAGCTGGGGCCGATCGGCGGCGGCAGCCAGGCCGGTGCGGGCACCGAGGCGCTGGCCGCCACCACGGCGTCCGTGCTGCTGGTCGGCGCGACGGGCACCGCCCTGTGGCGAGGAACGCCCGGAGCAGCCGGTGCGACGGGGATGCGGTACGCCGGCCTGGGTCTCGCGCTCGGCGCCGGCGGCATGCACCTGCTGTCGCCGACCGGCGCGTCCAGCGCGGTCATGCTCGGCGGAAGGGGGCTGACGTTACTCGTCCCCTACGCGGGGCTGGTCGTCCTGTGCGGGGCGGCCACGACGGGGTGGCTGGCGGCGGTGACCCGCTCGTGGGCCCCGGTGTCAATCCGCGGGCACCGGCCGCGGCTGGTCGCCGCCGCGGTCCTGGGGGCGTCAGCCATCGGCCTGGCCCCCGCGTTCGACTATCTGATGCAACTGCCGCCGCTGACGCTGTACGCGGCATCCTTCGAGTCTCCGCACACTCCCGGAGCGCTGGTCTTCCTCTCCGACTTCCTCACCCTGTCCATCGGTGTCGCGGGGTCCGCCCTGACGCCGCTCGTGGGGACGGCGACGCTGCTCCCGATCGCCGGCCAGTACGTCGCGCGGCGCGCGACGCGCAGACGGCCGGCCACCGGCTTCGGCCCCTTCCGGCCGGCCGCCGGACCCCTGGTGCGGCTGGGCGTCCCCGCCGGTCTCGTCGCCGCCGCGGCAGGCGTCCTCATCGCGCTCCTCGGGGCCTTCACCTTCTGGGGCCTGCTCCTGGAGATCCTGGCCGCCCAGATCGCGGCGGCCCTGTGGGCGACCCGGGACTACGCGCCGCTGCCGGTCGTGCGCGGCCTGCTCGCCGCCTACGCCGCCGGGGCGCTGGCACTCCTCGGCTGGTTCCTGCTGATGAAGGCGTTCGGAAGCTGCGCACTCGGAGCCGGCCCGTGCGCGACCCTGCCGAGCCCGGAGAACGTGCTCCTGGGACTCACCCTGCCGTCGGTGGGTGCGTTGACGGCGTGTGCGGTCCACGCGGGACTGCACGCGCTGCGGACGCGGCCGAGCGGCGAGCGGATGCCGCCACCGGATCGCTGACGTACCCGTGTCGTGAGGGCCGCCGCTCTGTCGTCGTGACCGCGGTCAGCCGCGCCGGAGGGCGTCCGTGCCGTACTCCCAGAGGCGGTCCGCGGCCTCAGGGGCGAGTGCGTGGGCGGCGACCCCACCCGGCGTGTCCTCGTCCTTCTCGACGACTCGCGCTTCCTGGTTGTCCTCGAAGTAGCGGCCGCTCACGCCGTTCAGGAGTGGCGAGGCCGCCAGCAGGACAGAGGTGGACGCACCCTGTTCGGGAGTCTTGTAGTACGGCAGCGGCGTCAGGTTTCCGTCTCCGTCCATCACGCCGAACGCGCGCATGGTGTCGTCGTCGAGATGCCGTTGCAGGTTGGTGAGGATGTAGCCCGGGTTGAGCGCGTTGGCGGTGATCCCGTCGGCCGACCAGCGGCGGGCCCCGACCGCCAGCAGGACGTCGGCGGACTTGGACTGACCGTAGGCCGTCCAGGAGTCGTACGGCCTGCGGGCGAAGTGCGGATCCTCGAAGTCGAAAGGCACGTTCCGGTGCGCGCCGGAGCTGACGACCACGATGCGGGCGGATCCGGAGCCGCGCAGCGCCGCGTGCAGACCGGTGGCCAGCGCGAAGTGGCCGAGGTAGTTGGTGGCGAGCTGCATCTCCCAGCCGGCGGGGGTCAGGGAGAGCGCGGGGAGGGCCATGATCCCCGCGTTCGCGACGAGGATGTCGAGAGGTCCGCGCCAGGCTCGCGCGAAGGCGTCGACCGAGGCCAGGTCGGACAGGTCGAGGGCCGCGGCGCGGACTCGGCCGGCACCGGCGACGGCCGCCAGTTCCTCGACGACCGGGTCCGCGGACCGCGGGCGCCGGGTGGCGATGGTGACCTCGGCGCCGGCCGCCGCCAGGGCGCGCACGGTGGCGGCACCGAGGCCCGACGCGCCGCCGGTGACCACCGCGCGCCGACCGGTGAGATCCACCCCGGCGATCACCTCCCCCGCGGTGGCACGGGGCGGGAAGGGGGTGGTCAGGAGGGTGGAGTCGGCAGTGCTGGTGGGCCGGTCGGCCGGGGAGTTCGTCATCACGCGTCCCACGCTACGAAGAGCGTTCCGCACGTTCTATCATCGAGCGTCCCGAAATCTTTAGCCATCGTCCAGAAGCGGAGTCGTCATGGATCCCCTTGAGGACGTGCTGACTCTGCTGAAGACGCGCAGCCATCTGTCCGCGCGGCTGGTCGCGGGGGGCCCCTGGGCCGTGCGGTTCGACGCACCCGACGGAGTCAAGTTCAACGCCGTCCGGCGCGGCTCGTGCCGGCTGGAGGTCGACGGCGCCGACGAGCCGATCCAACTGGCGCAGGGCGACTGCTACCTCCTCACCCGTGGTCGTCCCTTCACCCTCCGCAGCGCCCCGGATGTCTTCCCCGTCCCCGCGGGCGTCGTGTTCGGCCGGGCCGAGGACGGCGTGGCCAGGACGGGCCAGGGTGAGGACGTGCTGCTGATCGGCGGGGGCTTCTCGTTCGGCGCGCGCACAGGAGCTGCTGCTGGACAGGCTGCCGCCGGTGGTCCACCTGCCGGCGGGGACCCGGCACGCTGAGTCGGTGCGGTGGGCGCTGACGGCGATCGAACAGGAGATGAGCCATCGGCGGATGGGCTCCTCCGTGGTGGCGGAGCATCTCGCCATCGTCATGCTCGTCCACGTACTGCGTCTGCATCTGGCACGTGAGCCGCTCGCGGTGAAGGGCTGGCTGGCGGGCCTCGCGGATCCCGTGGTCGCCGACGCGCTGGACTGCCTGCACGGCGATCCGGCCAAGCCGTGGACCGTCGCCGACCTGGCGGCCGTCGCCGGGGTGTCACGCTCCGCGCTGGCCGCCCGCTTCAAGGCCACGGTCGGCCAGGCGCCGCTGGAGTACCTCACCGGCTGGCGCATCGAACTCGCGGCACGGCAGTTGCGGGACGGCGGTGCGACACTCGCCGCCATCGCCCACTCCGTGGGCTACGGGTCCGAAAGCGCCCTCAGCGTCGCCTTCAAGAGAGTGCTCGGAACGCCCCCGGGCGACTACCGCAAGCGGCACTCCGGATCATCGCCCGCGTCCGGCTGACTCCCCCGGCGATCATCGCTCCCGCACCGGCTGTCCGGTCGGACCGTCAAAGGCTCCGACGCCCGGTCACCGTGAACTGGGCGCCGTCGGGATCGCGCAGCACCGCCTCATGCTCGCTCTCGTCCAGGACACTGCCGCCGTGCGCTTCCGCCGCCCGCACGCACGCCCGCACGTCGGCCACGGCGAAGTGCACCTGCCAGTGCGGCCGGACGGAAGGGTCCGTCGACGCCTCCACCGAGCCCGACTCGATGCGGGCCACGACGTCGCCCCCGCTGCGCAACAGCACTTTGCCTCCCGCGTACTCGACCTCGCAGCAACCGGGACGGCCCGATGACCAGTCGAGGATCTCGCCGTAGAAGATGGCCGCGTCGAAGGCGTCCCTGGTGTGCAGCGTGATGAACGTCGGCGCCGCCCTCCGCCACGCCTCCCACTCCGTGACGAGCTGGCCCTGCCAGACCCCGAAGCGGGCGCCGTCGCGGTCCGCGAGCAGCGCCGCCCTGCCGGGCGGGAACGAGATCGGCCCCACCGCCACGGTTCCGCTGCGCTCCCGCACCCGGCCGACCGCCACGTCCGCGTCCTCGACGGCGAAGTACGGCGTCCAGGCCACGGCCATCTGCCACACGCTCGCGAGCTCAGCGATCCCGGCGACGGGGATCCCGTCCACCAGTGCCGTACGGAATCGGAGGCCGAGTCGGGCGGTGCGCCACCGCCAGCCCAGCACCGCCCCGTAGAAGGCCTCGGTCGCCTCGATGTCGCGGCTGCTCAGACTCACCCAGCACGGCGCACCGAACACGGAGCGTGTGGAGACGGTCTCGTCCGCACCGGAGGAGTGTGTCGTGCCGTAGCTCATGCCATCACGCCCCGGTTCCCTTCGGCGTCGGGCCCCCGCTCTGATCTCCAGTGTCCGACCGGAATCCGCGTTCCGCACGCCTCCCGGTAGGAGCACGCGGCCCGGAGGTGACATGTGCAGCGGCTCGGCGAGACGGTGTCCGTGTCCCCCGCCGGGACGGCAGCGCACGAGCAGTGGGCCGGACACCTCCGGCTCGCTCCGCTAACGGCGTGAGCCGGAGCCGGACGCGATCTGCTTCAGGGTGCGCCCGCTGCGCGCGGAACGCGCCAGGAACGGTGTGGGCGCGCCCCGGTCCGATCTCCGCTGATCAGCTCGCTTGACCAGCAGCCATGCTTCCTTCTCGCCGTCCTGGCCGTCCCGGTAGCGGGTGAGGGCGTAGCCGCCGTGCAGCTTGGCGCCGTCCAGCCAGAAGGAGACGTGGCCGTGTCTGAGCGCCTCGCCCATGGGTGTCTCGCGGCCCGTGCGGTCGGGCAGCGGATGGTAGGTGCCCTCGTCCCAGATGAGAACCGTGCCCGCGCCGTACTCCCCTTCCGGGATCGTGCCCTCGAAGTCCTGGTAGGTCAGCGGGTGATCCTCGGTGGGGGTGGCCAGCCGCTTGTCCTGCGGGTCGCCGGAGGGGCCCTTCGGGACCGCCCAGGACTTGAGCACCCCGTCCACCTCCAGCCGGAAGTCGAAGTGCATGGTGCCGGCGTCGTGCAGCTGGATCACGTACCGGTGCTCCTGGCCGGCTGGGTGTGTGGCGCCACCGCCGGGTTCGCGGGTGACGGAGAAGTCGCGCTTGCGGTGGTGGTCCGCGAGAGGATCCTTCGCGTTCATGGCTTCCTTCCCGGTGATCGCGGTCGTCTGCCACGCCCGGAGGACCGCCGGTCCGGGAGGACCGCCGTTCCGGGAGCGCACCCTCCAGGTACCCAGGAGCCGCGGACTGCCGGCGCCTTCCGGGGATGGAATCGACGGTCTCCCGGTCGGCGCCGGTGTCACCGGAGGCGCACTCCGGGGCGCCGCCCGTCCTCGCGGCCGGCGCGGTCAGGTGGTCTCTCAGACCGTCGCGCCCGCCTCGCGTGCCGCGAGGTGCTCGGTGAAGAAGGAGGTGAGTTCGTGAGCGACCTGGGGGACGTGGCGGTCGTAGAGGTCGATGTGGCCGGCGCCCTGGATCCAGTGCAGGGACTTGGGCTCGTTGGCCGTCGTGACGGCCTCCTCGGACATCCAGGCGGTGGCCGCTTCGTCGCCGGCGACCATCAGCAGCGGGCGTGGCGCGAGGAGCCCGACGAGGTGGAAGGCGTTGAAGTTCACGATCTTGTCGATGCTGGTGAGGGGGAAGTCGTCGGTCTGGCGCGGGTGCCGTCCCCGGTCGGTGCTGTAGTACTCCCACCCCTCGTAGGCATAACGGCCGGCGGCGCGCGCTTCGTCCTCGGTGGTGCGCAGGGGGAGGGTCGGGGCGGGCTGGTCGGCGGCTTCCGCGACCGTCGGCGTCGCTGTCGGGGATGTACAGGTGGCCGGCGAGGGGGATCCCGGCGCTGGTGAAGGTCACGTCGATACGCATGGCTTCACGGTGCCCGTCGTGGCCGCGGTGCGGGAGGGGACGGTTTCTGCCGGGGCACGGGCGTGCCGGGGAAGATTTCTGCCCCCTTTCGACGGGGTGTGGCTGGGGCATAGTGGCAGTCATGTCCGACACGCGTTCACCGCGCGCCGAGCTCGGCGCGTTCCTCAGGGCACGCCGGGCCGAGCTCACGCCCGCGCAGGCCGGGATCGGCGACGACGGGACCCCTCCTCAGCTCCTGGCACACCACCCCGCAAGCCACCCGCGCCGACGACCTCCACGACTGAACCGGCCCGGACACCGCCTTCCACGCCCGGAGCGGGGCCCCGAGCGGGATCTCGGCACACCGTCCGGGCCCCGGTCAGCCCGGCTGCAGGACGAAGTCGTACTCGGCCCGCAGGTACGCGGTGTCGAGCGTGGTTCCGTCGGGTGCGGTGCCCGCCGTCCGTGACGTGAACGGGATGATCAACGCGTCCTTGGTGCCGAAGACCACGTCGGATTCCAGATACTCGCTGCCTTCCCGGAACAGATGGGTGGTCAGCTTGCGGTAGCCCGGTTCGTCGATGAGGAAGTGGACGTGTGCGGGCCGGAAGTGGCTGATGTCCGTCCTGCGCATCAGGTCGCCGACGGGGCCGTCCATGGGGATGGCATAGCCGCGCGGTGCGATGGTGCGGATGCAGTACGTGCCGTCCTGCCGGGTCCGGTACTTGGCCCGCAGGCGGGCCTCGTCGATCTCGGGGAGCTGGGCCTCGTAGGCCCCGTCGGCGTCGGCCTGCCAGACGTCGAGCACGACGCCCGCGAGGGGCTTGCCCTCGGTGTCGGTCACCTTGCCGGTGAAGAACAGCGGCGTGCCCTCGATGCCTTCCGACATGTCGAATCCGTACGGCGCGGTCGGCGACCCGTCGACGTGGAAGGGCCCGAGCACCGTGGCGGGGGTCGCCTGCGGCGCGAACCTGTTGTTCAACTGCACCACCAGGGTGCTCAGTCCGAGCACGTCGGAGGTGAGGATCAGCTCCTGGCGCTTGTCGTCGCAGGCCTGGCCGGCCGCGGTCAGCCATTCGACGGCGGCCGTCCACTCGTCCTCGGTCAGCCGCACCTCCGTCGCGAAGGCGTGCAGATGACGCACCAGCGCGGTCATGAGCTCGCCCAGTCGCGGCGAGTGCGCGGTGGACCAGCGCTGCACGGCCAGCTCGGTGATGTTGTCCTCGTCGACGAACACGGTGGCGGCTCCTTGTTCTGCGGTGCGATGAGTGAGGTGCGGCGGTCGCTGGCTCATTCCTCCCGCCGCCCCTTCTCAAGGGGTTCCGCCGGGTACGGGGTCGGTGGCACGGGGATGTTGTTGCGGTCGACGGACAGGAAGACGTCCTGGGCGACCGGGTGGCGCAGTTCTTCCGCGAGTTGGCCGATCAGTCCGGCGGTACGGGCCAGCAGTGCGAAACCGCGCAGCAGCGGCAGCGGGAGACCGAGATCCGCCAGGGCGGCACCGCAGACTCCCGCTCCGTTGAGGGGAAGCGTCCTGTTCAGCACAGCCGGGTGGACTCGGCCGATGGCGGCGAAGAGGCTCAAGTGCGGGCCGAAGAGGCCTTCTTCCTGTGCGATGCGCATCAGCCGCGGCGTGCGGGGGTCGCCTTCCTTGTGTACGTGGTGTCCCAGTCCGGGGACGAACTGTCCGGCCGCGCGCTGCTCTTGGACCGTGCGCAGGGCCAGTTCGTCCCAGCCCTGCTCGTCGGTGGGCGGGGCGCCGTCCTGGGACTCCAGTACATCGTGCAGGAAGCGGCCCGTGTCCTCGGTGACGCCCAGGAAGCGGGAGCCGCCGCCGAGCAGGCCGGCGGCGAGGGCGCCCTGCACGGAGTCCGGTGCGGAGAGGTAGGTCAGGCGGGTGACGATGGCCGTGGGGGTGAATCCGTGGTCGGCCAGTGCGGCCAGGACGGCCTCGAAGACGCGTGTCTCACCGGTGGTGGGCCTGCGCTGGGTGGCCAGCCAGAAGGCGAGTTCACCGAAGCCGACGGAGCCCATGATGTCCTCGGCCAGGTCGTGCCCGAGCAGGGTGATGGTCTTCGGGTCGGAGGCGCCCAGTGCGGTGGGGTAGGCGGGGCGGGGTGCCGGCTCAGTCACGGGCGGCCTCTTCCGGTGCGCTCAGCCACTTGCGCACCTCCTCGCCGTGTTCGTCGAGTTCGGGTGGCGGCAGCCGGTAGGTGGCGGGGGTGGCGGAGAACCGGATGGGGTGGCGGGTGGTGGGCACCGCACGGCTTCCCTCCCCGACGGTGACGACCGGGTCGAGTCCGAAGCGCTCGGCCATGGCGAACCCGCCGTCGATGGTGTTGATCGGTCCGCTCGGTACACCGGCCTCGACCAGGGCCTCGAACCATTCGGTGGCGCCGCGTGTCGCCAGTCTCTCGACCAGCAGCGGCCGCAGCTGGTCGCGGTGGGCGGTGCGGTCGGCGTTGCGCGCGAACCGCGGGTCGTCGGCCACCTCCGGTATGCCGAGCACCTCGCACAGCTTGCGGAACTGGCCGTCGTTGGCGGCGGTCACGATGAGGTCGTTGTCGGCGGTGGGCAGCGGCTCGTAGGGGAAGACGCTGGGGTGGGCGTTGCCCATCCGGTACGGCACGGTGGCGCCGGCGACGTAGGCCGAGCTGTGGTTGACCAGTCCGGTCAAGGCCGAGGACAGCAGGTTCACCTCGACGAGCTGTCCCGTCCCCGTGGCGTCCCGGTGCCGCAGCGCCGCGAGGATGCCGATCGCCGCGTGGTTGCCGGCCATCACGTCGAAGACGGATATCCCGGCCCGGTAGGGCGGGCCGTCCGGGTCACCCGTCAGGCTCATGAGGCCGGAGATGGCCTGCACCATGAGGTCGTAGCCGGGGACATGGCGTCCGGGCCCGGCGCCGAACCCGGTGATCGACGTGTAGATGAGCGCGGGGTTCTCCCGCCGGACCGACTCGAAGTCCAGTCCGTACTTGGCCATGCCCCCGGGCTTGAGGTTCTCGATCAGCACGTCCGCGCGGCGGGCCAGCTCGCGAGCGGCCTCGACGTCGGCCTCGTCACGCAGGTCGAGAGCGATCGAACGCTTTCCCCGATTGATCCCGAGGTAGTAGGTCGAGACCTCGTCGCGGGTGGGGGGTGTCCAGGTTCGGGTGTCGTCGCCGCCGGGTCCCTCGACCTTCACCACGTCCGCTCCGAGGTCGGCGAGCAGCATGGTGGCGTAGGGCCCGGCGAGGATCCGCGAGAAGTCCGCGACCAGCACGCCGGACAGAGGCGCCGTGGGGCCGTCCTGTGCGGGCCTCGCGTTCTGGGACATCACCCTCGCCCTCCCGTCCGCACAGCGGACGCTTGTCCGGAGATCCGATTCTGAGTGCGGTCCGTCCGGCGCGTCAAGACGTCGCGCGGACACCCGCCGGCCGGACGGCGTGCGGGGCCGCCTCCAGCCGGGCGAAGTCCCCGCTGATCCGGCCTGCGGCCTGCAGGAGCAGCGGCAGATACTCGTCGAGCAGCACCTCCACCGAGGCCTCCGCGGCATGCGCGTTGACGTTGACGCCGGCGATGACCCGCCCCGAGCCGTCCCGCAGCGGAGCGGCGACCGACCTGATGCCCTTGGCGAGTTGCTCGTCGGTCATCGCCCACCCTCGCGCGCGCACCTCGCGAAGTTCGGACTCCCACTCCGTTCGATCCGGGTGCCACAGGGAGTCGAGGCCGGAGCGGCTGGGCTCGGCGAGGACCCCCGCCACGTCGTCGGGCGGCAGGGCGGCCAGCAGGACCTTCCCCAGCGAGGTGGGCAATGCCGGGAAACGGGTGCCGATCTGCACGGAAAGGGTGACGATCTTGGGAACCGAGACCCGGGCGACGTAGACGATGTCCGAGCCGTCGAGCTGAGCGATCGAGCAGGACTCGTCCGTGCGCTCGACCAGCCACTCCAGGTGCGGTCGGGCCACGTCCCACAGCCCCATCGAGCGCACGTAGGCGACACCGAGGTCCAGAACACGCGGGGTCAGGGCGAACCCGCCGTCCCGCGAGCGCACGTATCCCAGCTCGACCAGGGTGAGCAGGATCCGGCGCGCGGTGGGCCTCGCCAGTCCCGTGGCGGTCGCCACGTCGGTCAGCGACATCACCGGCCGCCGGGGCTGGAACGCGGTGATGACCTCCAGACCCCGGGCCAGCGCCTCGATGAAATCCGGCCCGGTTCCTTCACGCGGCATGACAGCTCCTGTGCATCTCGTGGACTCCGGTCGGGGCGTGTCCGCCTGGCGGACCCCCACCTCAGCCACTCTACGCAGCAGAAAGGCACCCTGGGGCGAGGCTCTCGCGCCGCCCGCGGTCGACCGACCGCAGAGCGGACATCCATGCAGGGATCCGGGCAGATTTCGAGTTGCGCGCGGGATTGACAGCCACCGTCGACCCGATGAGCATCAGTCACCCATCAACAGCCGGGATACGGACGTTTGTCCGACGTAGGCGGGAGACACAACGATGCCCGGGTCCAACCCCTTCCACGCAGAACGCCCCCTCGTCTTCCGCGGCGGCACGGTGCTGCCCATGACTCCCGCGCGCCGGGTACTCGCCGATACCGACGTCCTCGTGACCGGTGACCGCATCACCGCGGTCGGCCCGCGCCTCGCCGTCCCGGAGGGCACGGTGGAGGTCGACGCGTCCGGCGGCATCGTGATGCCGGGCATGATCGACACTCATCGGCACATGTGGCAGACGGCGATGCGGGGCTACGGCGCCGACTGGACCCTGACCCAGTACTTCGTCTGGTACTACCTCGAACACGGCAGGGCCTTCCGGCCCGAGGACGTGTACGCCGGAAACCTCCTCGCCGCCGTCGAGGCCCTGGACGCCGGAGTGACCACGGTCGTCGACTGGTCGCACGGCCTGCGGACGGTCGACCACGCGGACGCCGCGGTGGACGCGCTGCGGGCGGTGCCCGGCCGCTTCGTCCTCGCCTACGGGAACATCCAGCAGGCGCCGGCGGAGTGGACCGCCGCACCGGAGTTCCGGGACTTCGTCCGCCGCCGCGTCACCGGCGACGACATGCTGGGCTTCCAGCTGGCCTTCGACGTCACCGGCGACCCCGCCTTCCCTGAGAAGCCCGCCTTCGACGTCGCACGCGACCTCGGCGTCGCCGTCACCACCCATGCCGGCGTGTGGGGAGCCACCAACGACGACGGCATCCGGCTGATGCACGAGCACGGGTTCATGGGCCCCGAGACGGTCTACGTGCACGCCTCCACCCTGTCCGCCGACTCCTACCACCGCATCGCGGCCACCGGCGGCTCGGTCTCGGTGTCCACGGAGAGCGAGCAGAGCGCCGGCCAGGGCTATCCGACGACCTGGGCGATCCGCTCCCACGACATCCCGGTCTCCCTGTCCATGGACACGAGCGTGTGGTGGAGCGGAGACCTGTTCTCCGCGATGCGCAGCACACTGGGCGCCGACCGGGCCCGCGAACACCTGGCGGCCCACGCCAGGGAGGAGACCGTCACCCACTGCGCGCTGCGCGCCGACCAGGTCGTGGAGTGGGCGACTCTCGGCGGTGCCAGGGCACTTGGCCGCGAGCACGATCTGGGCGCCATCGAGCCGGGCAGGAAGGCCGACCTCGTCCTGCTGAAGAACGACCGCTCGCCGGTCTCCTTCCCCCTGCTCAACCCCTACGGGCATGTGGCGTTCCAGGCCCAGCGCGGCGACGTGCACACCGTGGTCGTCAACGGCCGCGTGGTCAAGTACGAGCACCGGCTGCTCGACATCGACCTGACCGCGGTACGGCGCACGGTCGAGCAGACGGTGGAGCATCTGCGGTCCACCATCGGCGAGGAGGCCTGGGTGAACGGCATGAACCCGGACGTCCCCGAGACGAAGGTCCTCGACAACCCCTACACGTACACCGACTACCGCAGCAGCTCGACACACAGCCACTGACCCGTCGTACTCCGTCGAAGTCGGTCGTCGACGACGTGTACTTGCTCAGCGAGTACGGGGACGGGAAGAAGGCGTTGTCCTTCGCCGGGTCCGGTCTCGGGTACCTGCTCAGCGTTCCGGAGTCGGACACGAAGACGCGCCTCTTACACCTGCGCATGTCCCCGAACCGTTCCTCCAGCGCAACTTCCGGCGTCGCCCGTCGCGGCGCACACGTGGAGCGGGGGGGGCCCCCCGCGGGGCCCCGGGGGGGGCCGCCCCCCCCCGCCCGCCGCCCGGGCCCCCGGGGGCCCCGGGGGGGGGCGGCGGGGGGGAGCCGCCGC
>NZ_JBIWNY010000029.1:0-80534 GCF_044767465.1 Streptomyces sp. NPDC101237
GACGAGATCGGCATGGGCGACAACATCTGGCTCGGCGACCGCGACGCCGTCCGCACCCCCATGCAGTGGACCCCCGACCGCAACGCCGGCTTCTCGTCCTGTGATCCGGGACGGCTCTTCCTGCCGACGATCATGGACCCGGTCCACGGCTACCAGGTCACCAACGTCGAGGCGTCCATGTCGTCGCCCTCCTCGCTGCTGCACTGGACCCGCCGGATGATCGAGATCCGCAAGCAGAATCCTGCCTTCGGACTGGGGTCCTATACCGAGCTGCAGTCGTCGAACGCGGCGGTGATCGCGTTCCTGCGGGAGTACGAGGACGACCTCGTCCTCTGTGTGCACAACTTCTCCCGCTTCGCCCAGCCCACCGAGCTGGACCTGCGGCGCTTCAGCGGCCGGCACCCGGTGGAGCTGTTCGGCGGGGTCCGGTTCCCGGCCGTGGGCGAGCTGCCGTACCTGCTGACCCTGGCCGGACACGGCTTCTACTGGTTCCGACTGCGCGCGGAAGGGTAACCGGAACCAAGGCACCCCGGGCGGCGGCCACCGCCCGTCCGCCCGGGGCACGCTTCACCGACGCCCCCGACGACCGGGGAAAGGACGTACCGCCATGGCGGAAACGGTCACCTCTTCCACGCCCCCTCTGCTCGCCTCGCTCGATCCCCTGCTGCGCGAGTGGCTGCCCCGGCAGCGCTGGTTCGCGGGCAAGGGCAGTCCGGTCACCGGCTTCGCCACCGTGGCGGAGACCGAACTCCTGCCGTCCGACAGCAGGCTGGGCCTGCACCACCTGCTGATCCGCGCCGAACAGCCGCCCGCGCCCGCCTCGGCCGGCGACTGCTACCAGCTCCTCATAGGCACGCGCGAGGCGCTGCCGCCGCGGCTTGCGCCCGCGCTGATCGGCCATCTCACCGAGGGTCCGCTGGCCGGACGCACGGTGTACGACGCCCTGTACGACCCCCGGCCCGCCGAGCTGCTCCTGGAGGCCCTGCGCACCCGGGCCCGGATCGGCGGGCTGTCCTTCGAACGCGCCCCCGGCACGGAGATCCGCGACGGACTGGTGGCCCGGCTGCTGACCGCCGAGCAGTCCAACTCCTCGGTCGTCTATGGAGATACGTTCATCCTGAAGCTCCTGCGGCGCGTCGTGCCCGGCGTCAACCCGGACCTGGAGCTGCCCCTGGCCCTGGCCCGCGAGGGCTGCGCCCGGGTGCCCGCCCCGGCGGCCTGGCTGCGGGCGGAACTGCCCGAGGAACCCGGCGCGGCCTGGACGCTGGCCGTCCTGCAGCCCTTCGTGAGCGGCGCGGCCGACGGCTGGGAACTGGCCCTGCGCGAGCTGGCCAAGGGCGAGGACTTCGCCGCGGACGCGCGGGCGCTCGGGCGGGCCACCGCCGAGGTGCACACCGCGCTGGCCCGGGCACTGCCGACCGTCACCCTCGGACACCACCAGCTGGAGTCGACGGTCGCGGGCATGACCGAGCGGCTGACGGCGGCCGCACAGGCGGTGCCCGCGCTGCGCCCCTACGAGGACGGGCTGCGCTCGGCCTACGAGGCGCTGGCGGGCCTCGCCGCCGAGGGCCGCACCTGGACCGCCCAGCGGGTCCACGGCGACCTGCACCTGGGCCAGTGCCTGCGCTCGCCGTCCGGGGAGTGGTCCCTGATCGACTTCGAGGGCGAGCCGGCCCGCCCGCTGGCCGAGCGCCGGCTGCCGCAGCCGCCGGTCCGCGACATCGCCGGCATGCTGCGCTCCTTCGACTACGCGGCCCACTCGGTGACCCCGCCGGCCCGCGCCTGGGCCCAGCTGTGCCGGGCCGCCTACTGCTCCGGGTACGCCGAGATCACCGGCACCGACCCCCGCACCGACCCCGTGATGCTGCGTGCCTACGAGACCGACAAGGCCGTCTACGAGGTCGTCTACGAGGCCCGGCACCGCCCCGACTGGCTGGCCGTGCCCCTGTCGGCCGTCCGCCGCCTCGCCACCTCCGACTCGACCTGACATCCCCGGGAGACGCGTCCGTGACCTCCAAGAAGTCCGTATCCGTAGCCGCCGACGACCGCGACCGGCTGCTGCTGGGCACCCACCACGACCCGCACTCCGTCCTGGGCGCGCATCCGGTGCCGGGCGGCGGGATAGCCGTGCGGGCGTTCCGTCCCTACGCCCGCGGGGTGTCGGTGGTGGCCGGCCGGGATCTGCGGGCCGAACTGCACGACGACGGCGACGGCTTCTTCTCCGTCCTGCTCCCCCTGTCCGACGTGCCGGTCCACCGGCTGCTGGTGGAGTACGAGGGGACGGTCCAGGAGTCCGAGGACTCCTACCGCTTCCTGCCCACGCTGGGCGACCTGGACCTGCACCTGCTGGGCGAGGGCCGGCACGAGCGGCTGTGGGAGGTGCTCGGCGCGCACCCCATGACCCACCAGGGCGTGACCGGCACCCGGTTCGCGGTGTGGGCGCCGAACGCGCGGGGCGTCCGGGTGGCCGGCGGCTTCAACTTCTGGGACGGCACCGGCCATCCGATGCGGTCGCTCGGCTCGTCCGGGGTCTGGGAGCTGTTCGTGCCGGGCGTCGGCGCGGGCGAGCTGTACAAGTTCGACATCACCCGTCCGGACGGATCGCGCACCCTGCGCGCCGACCCGATGGCCCGGCGCACCGAGGTGCCGCCGAGCACGTCGTCCATCGTCGACACGTCCCGGCACGAGTGGACCGACGGCGAGTGGATGGCGCACCGGGGCGACACGCCGGTGCACGAGGCGCCGTTCTCGGTCTACGAGGTGCACCTGCCGTCCTGGCGTCCCGGCCTGACCTACCGCGAACTGGCCGACCAGCTCCCGCGCTACGTCGGCGACCTGGGCTTCACGCACGTCGAGCTGATGCCGGTCGCCGAGCATCCCTTCGGCGGCTCCTGGGGCTACCAGGTCACCGGCTTCTACGCGCCGACGGCCCGCCTCGGCACCCCGGACGACTTCAAGTACCTGGTCGACGCGCTGCACCGGGCCGGCATCGGCGTGATCATGGACTGGGTGCCGGCGCACTTCCCGCGGGACGACTGGGCGCTGGCGGAGTTCGACGGGCGGCCGCTGTACGAGCACTCGGACCCGCTCCGCGCGGCCCATCCGGACTGGGGAACCCTCGAGTTCGACTTCGGGCGCCGTGAGGTGCGCAACTTCCTGGTGGCGAACGCCCTGTACTGGTGCGAGGAGTTCCACATCGACGGGCTGCGGGTGGACGCGGTCGCCTCGATGCTCTACCTGGACTACTCCCGCGAGGAGGGCCAGTGGACGCCCAACGAGCACGGCGGCCGGGAGAACCTGGACGCGGTGGCGTTCCTCCAGGAGATGAACGCGACGGTCTACCGGCGGGTGCCGGGCGTGGTGACGATCGCCGAGGAGTCCACGGCGTGGGACGGCGTGACCCGGCCGACCGACAGCGGCGGTCTCGGTTTCGGCCTGAAGTGGAACATGGGCTGGATGCACGACTCGCTGGAGTACATGTCCCACGAGCCGGTGCACCGCAGGTACCACCACCACGAGATGACCTTCTCGATGGTCTACGCGTACAGCGAGAACTACGTGCTGCCCATCTCCCACGACGAGGTCGTGCACGGAAAACGCTCGCTGGTCTCCAAGATGCCCGGCGACTGGTGGCAGCAGCGCGCCAACCTCCGCGCCTACCTGGGCTTCATGTGGGCCCACCCCGGCAAGCAACTGCTCTTCATGGGGCAGGAGTTCGCCCAGGGTGCGGAGTGGTCGGAGGCGCACGGCCCGGACTGGTGGCTGCTGGACCCGGCCTACGGGGCCGAGGCCGACCACCGGGGCGTGCGCGACCTGGTCCGCGACCTGAACTCCGTCTACCGCGCGACGCCGGCCCTCTGGCAGCGGGACACCTCCATCGCCGGGTTCCAGTGGATCGCGGGCGACGCGGCCGAGGACAACGTCCTGGCCTTCCTGAGGTACGACGCCGAGGGCAGCCCGCTCCTCGCGGTCTCCCACCTCGCCCCGGTGGTCCGCGCCGACTACCGCCTGGGCGTCCCGGACGACGTCCCGGCCTGGCACGAGGCCGTCAACTCGGACGCCGCCCGGTACGGCGGCAGCGGCATCACCAACCCCGACCCGGTGAAGCCGGAGCACCACGAGTCCCACGGCCGCCCCACGAGCATCCGCCTGACCCTGCCCCCGCTGGCTACGGTGTGGCTGCGGCCTGCCTGAGCCCGTCCGGCAGCGGGCCGGTGTGCAGCACGCCCAGGCGCTGGGTGGCCCGGGTCAGCGCCACGTACAGGTCGCTGGTGCCGTAGCGGCCCGGTTCGACCACCAGGACCGAGTCGAACTCCAGGCCCTTGGCCTGGCGCGGGTCCAGCAGCACGACCGTCCGGGTCAGGTCGGGTTCGGCGCCGGCCGTGACGCCGTCCAGGCGGGCGGCCAGGGCGCGGTGCAGGTCGCGCGGTGCGATCACCGCCAGCCGGCCGTCCGCCGGGGTGAGTTCGGCGGCGGCCTTCGCCACGGCGCCGGGCAGGTCGTCGTCGGCCTGCCGGATCCAGGGGCGCACTCCGGTGGACCGCACCGAGCTGGGCGGTTCGAAGTCCGGGTCCCCGGCGCGGACCACGGCCGCGGCGAGGTCCATGATCTCGGACGGGGTGCGGTAGTTGACGCCGAGGCGGGTGTGGTCCCAGCGGTCCTCGACGTACGGTTCGAGGATCTTCGACCACGAGCCCACGCCCGCCGCCTCCGCGGTCTGGGCGGGGTCGCCGACCAGGGTCATGGAGCGGGTCGGGCTGCGCCGCATCAGCAGCCGCCAGGCCATCGGCGACAGCTCCTGCGCCTCGTCGACGATGATGTGCCCGAAGGCCCAGGTGCGGTCGGCCGCCGCGCGTTCGGCGGCGCTGCGGAAGTCCTCCTCCTCGTGGCGTTCGGCGAACCGTTCGGCGTCGATGATGTGGTGCGCGGACAGGACCTCCGAGGCGTCGGGGTCGCTGTCCTCCTTGTCGTCGAACTCGTAGGTCCGGGAGGCGTAGGAGACGTCGAGAACGCCCTGCGCGTAGGCGATCTGGGTCTCGCGCTCGCGTTCGGCGCGGGCCCGGGCGACCCGCTCGTCGACACCGAGCAGCTCGGCCGCCTCGTCGAGCAGAGGGACGTCGGAGACGGTCCAGGCGCGGGTGACCGGGCGCCGGATCGCGGCCGCGTCCTGTTCGCCGACGTACCCCTCGGGCGCGGCGAGGAAGTCGGCGACCAGGCGCTGCGGGGTCAGCCGCGGCCACAGCCGGTCGACGGCGGACCACACCTCGGGGTTCTCGGCGAGTTCGTCGCGGATCTGGGTGACGTCGGAGGCGTCCAGCAGGCTGCTGCCGTCGAAGGGGTCGGTGCCGACCCGCTCGGCGTACAGGTCGGTGAGGGTGTTGAGGATGTGCCCCTCGAAGTACTCGCGGGCCACGTTGTGCGCGAGCCCGGCGGCCCGGGTGCGCTCACGGGCCACGTTCACCAGGCCGTCGTCGAGCATCAGCACCTCGCGGTCGTGCTCGACGGTGACGACCGGGTCGGGCAGCGCCTGCCGGTCGCGTACGACGGCGGCGAGGACGTCCGCCATGTCGGCGCGGCCCTTGACGGCGGCCGCCTGCGGGGTGTCGGCGGCCGTGGCCTTCACGCCCGGGTACAGCTCGCCGACCGTCGCGAGCAGCACGCCGGTCTCGCCGAGCGAGGGCAGCACCTCGCCGATGTAGCCGAGGAAGGCGGGGTTGGGTCCGACGATGAGCACGGCCCGCTTGGCGAGCAGTTCCCGGTGCTCGTACAGGAGGTAGGCGGCCCGGTGCAGCGCGACGGCGGTCTTGCCGGTGCCCGGACCGCCCTCGACGACCAGGATCCCGCGGTGCGGTGCCCGGATGATCTCGTCCTGCTCGGCCTGGATGGTCTGCACGATGTCGTTCATCCGGCCGGTACGGGCCGAGTTGAGGGCGGCCAGCAGCACGGCGTCGCCGGACGGGTCCTCGTGGCCGGTGCGCTCCTGGTCGCCGAGGTCGAGGATCTCGTCGTGCAGGGAGGCGACTTTCCGGCCGTCGGTGGCGATGTGCCGGCGGCGGCGCAGGCCCATCGGGGTGTGGCCGGTGGCCAGGTAGAAGGGGCGGGCGACCGCGGCGCGCCAGTCGATGAGGAGCGGGGTGCGCTCGGCGTCGTCGCGGCGCAGTCCGATCCGGCCGATGTGGTGCTTCGTGCCGGAGGTCAGGTCGATCCGGCCGAAGCAGAGCGAGCCGTCCACGGCGTTCAGCGCGGCCAGCAGCCCGGAGCGCTCGGCGACCAGGATGTCCCGCTCCAGGCGGGCCTGCATCGGCTTGTCGCCGAGGGAGAGGGCGTTCGCGACCGAGTCCTCGGTGTCGCCGCGCAGGGCGTCCACCCGTGCGTACAGTCCGTCGATGAATTCCTGTTCGTGCCGCAATTCATCGTCCGGAAATTCGGTGTTTGACAATTCCACTCCCGCCCGGATATACTGTGCCCACTGAACTTCTTCGTGGCTCGATCGATATCTCTGCCGATCTGAAGTCACGAACTCTTGAATATACGCAAAAAAATCCCCCGAGCGCAATTGCCGGGGGATTTCCTGCGTTCGGGGCGGGTTCAGAGGACGTCGGACAGCTCCTCGCGCAGCCGCCGTCCGGGCCGGGCGCCGACCATCGCCTTCACCGGCTCGCCGTCCCGGAACACCATGAACGTCGGCATCGACAGCACCTTGTAGGCGTTGGTCGTCTCCGGGTTGTGGTCCACGTCCAGCTGGACCACCTTCACCCGCTCGCCCTCCTGCGCCGCGAGGGCCGTGAGCACCGGCGCCATCTGCCGGCACGGCGGGCACCAGTCGGCGGTGAACTCCACCAGCACCGGCCGGTCCGCCCCGATCACCTCCGCCGCGAAGTCCGCGTCCGTCACCTCGGCCACACCCGCTGCCCTGCTCATACGCCGTCCCCTCCCAGCTCGCACACCGGTTCCGGACCACCCGGAACCTCCGCCTCGGCGGCCAGCCGCGCCCGCGCCCGCTCGGCCCGCTCCAGCTGGGCCCCGACCTCGGCCCGCACGGCCTGCAGCTCGCCGATGAGCGAGTCCAGCTCCGTCAGCTTGCGCCGGTAGACCGCGAGCGACGCCGGACAGGTGTCGCCCTGGGGATGCCCGGCCCGCAGGCACTCCACGAACGGCCGGGTCTCCTCCAGCTCGAAGCCGACGTCCTGGAGCGTCCGGATCTGCGTGAGCAGCTTCAGGTCGCGCTCGTCGTAGGTCCGGTGGCCGTTGCCGGAGCGGCGCGCGGGCAGCAGCCCGCGCTCCTCGTAGTACCGCAGGGTGCGGGTGGTGGTGCCGGCCCGCGCGGCCAGCTCGCCGATGCGCATGGGTACGACGGTAGGGCTTGACGCCGACGTCAAGGCAAGCTCGGCTGCATCCCCGCGGATTCCTCGACTTCGAGCAGGGAGGCGCTGCGCCGCTCCTCGTCGAAGGCCCGCCGGCCGCCGCGCAGCCCGAACAGCCGCTTGGCGAGGGCGATGTAGAGCACCGCGAGAACGTTCAGCACCAGGGTGGCGATCTTCAGGTAGCTGACCTTCTCGGTGAGTTCCCAGATCTCCAGCGGCAGGAAGGCGGCGGTGGCGACCACCGTGAGGTATTCGGCCCACCGCTTGGCGTACCAGAGCCCGACCGCCTCGACGAGTTCGATCAGCGCGTACGCCAGCAGCAGCCCGGCCACCAGCAGCAGGGTCGAGTGCCTGTAGCCGAAGGCCTTCTGTATGGAGCCGACGACGGGCGAGTGGTCGAGGTCGTAGTGGAAGTGCTTGAAGACCGGGCGGAAGGTGTCCAGGTACTCGTTGAAGAGCCGGCGCACCGCGTCCTGGCTGTTGCTGAACTTCCACACCGCGACGGCGACGAGCACGATGAACACCCCGCGCACGGCCCGCTCGACCGCCAGGAAGCGCAGGATGAACAGGTCCCGCAGCACCTTCCCGCGCGGTACCAGCGGGGCGTCGGCCGCCGGGCCCGAGCCGTGCGGCTCGCCGAGCGCGAAATCGCCGCAGCGCAGGCAGCGCCAGGCCTCCCCGACCGCGGTCTGGGCGTGCAGCCGGACCCGCAGCCGCGGGTCGTCGGGGGCATAGGTCACGTGCCCCTTGCGCGCGCAGTGCCGACGGTCCCAGTCGATCTTCATCCCCCGTGCCTCCATGCCCTTGCCGACGTGCCGTTCCGGTTGGTCCGGAGCGGCACGTTAGTGGATACGGCCGGCACGTGCGGGTCCGGGGGTCAGTGCGCCCCGCTCCGCGCCGGCTCCCGTTCCTCGGCCGGGGCCTCCGCCACCGCCGGCGTGCGCCCCGGCAGCAGCACCGCCACCAGCACCGTCCCGAGGCCCAGCAGGATCGCGCCGACCAGGCTGGTGTGGGCCACCGCGGAGGCGAAGGAGGAGCCGACGGCGTCCGCCATCTGCTCCGCGCCCTGCTTCAGTTGCCCGGCCTGCGCCTTCAACTGGGCTGCCTGCCGCGGGTCGGTGGCCTGCGCGGCCCGGGCGGCGGTCCGGCGGGCCTGCTCGCCGATGCCCCGGGCGACCGCGTACCCGGCGCCGACCGAGTCCTGGGCGGTGGCCAGCGCGCTCGCGGGGAGCCTGCTGCCGCGGGTGGCGTCGGTGAGGTGGTTGCCGTAGGAGGTGGCGAGCAGCGAGCCGAGGACGGCGATGCCGAGGGAGCCGCCCAACTCCAGCGAGGTGTCGTTGACGGCGCCGCCGACGCCGAGTTCGGACTCCGGGAAGGCGCCCATGATCGCGTCCGTGCACGGCGAGAGCGCGAGGCCGATGGCCAGTCCGAGGATGATCAGCGGGGCCACGAAGTCCCCGTACCCGGAGGCGGCGTCGACGCGGGTGAGCAGGGCGAGCGCGGTGGTGCCGCCGGCCATGCCCGCGGTGACCGTCCACCTCATGCCGACGCGCGGGGTGAGCCAGCCGGTCAGGGCCGATCCGGCGAAGACCGCGCCGGCCAGCGGCAGCATGCGCACGCCGGTGCCGAGGGCGTCGTAGCCGAGGACGAACTGGAGGTGCTGGGTGAGGTAGTAGAAGGCGCCGAAGACGGCCAGGAAGAACAGGGCCACGGCGAGGTTGGAGCCGGCGAAGCGGCGGTGGGCGAAGCGGCGCACGTCCAGGACCGGGTGCGGGTGGCGCAGCTCCCACAGGACGAAGGCGACCAGACCTGCGCCCGCGACCACGGCGGCGGTGACCGCCTTGACGCCCCAGCCGAAGTGCGGCCCCTCGATGATCATGTAGACCAGCGCGCCGATCCAGAGCACGGAGAGCAGTCCGCCGACGTAGTCGATGCGGTCGTGGTGGCCGGCCCTGCTGGGCGGCACGAGGACCAGCGCGCCGACGGCCGCGACGGCGGCGATCGGCACGTTGATGAGGAAGGTCGCGGACCAGCCGTGGTCGCGCAGCAGCGCGCCGGCGACCACCGGCCCCGCGGCGATGGCGAGGCCGGCGGTGGCGGTCCACAGGGTGATGGCCTTGGCCCGCTCGCGGCGGGGGAAGGTGGCGGCGAGCAGCGAGAGGGTGGCCGGCATGATCAGCGCGGCGCCGGTGCCCATCACGGCACGGGCCGCGATCACGGTCGCGGCGCTGTCGGCCAGGTAGCCGAAGACGGCGCCGCCCCCGAACACGGCGAGGCCGAGGACGAGCGCCCCGCGGCGGCTGTACTTGTCGCCGATGGCGCCGAGCAGCAGCATCAGGGCGGCGTACGGGACGGTGTAGCCGTCGATGACCCACTGGAGGTCGGCGCTGCCGAGCCCGAGGTCGGCGGTCATGTCGGGCGCGGCCACCGTGAGGGCGGTGTTGGCCATCACGATGATCAGCAGGCTCAGGCAGAGCACCAGCAGCGCCCACCAGCGGCGCGGATAGGGCCCCTCGGCCGTCTCCACCGGTTCCTTCATGACGAGTCGCATGACAGGGATCGCCTTCCTCACGCGTCCAGGTGCCGTCGGGTCCGTACGGCGGGACTTGCACAGTGGCGTGCAATTGCACAACCATGTGCAATGTAAGGGATCTGCACAGCCTTGTGCAAACGGCGGAGGTGAAGCACGTGCGGAGAGTCGGTGGGCCGGGCCGCCGGGCAGGCACAATGGCAGCCATGACCACGGGTAACCCCTCCCGCGCCGACCTCAACCGGCGGCGCATCCTCGACGTCGCCCTCGCCGAGCTGCTGCGCGACCCCGACGCCTCGATGGACCAGATCGCGCGCGCGGCGGGGGTCGTACGACGGACCGTGTACGGCCATTTCCCGAGCCGGGAGGCGCTGATCGGCACCCTGGTCGACGACGCGGTGCGGACGCTGACGGCGGCCGACGAGGGGGCCCGGCGCCAGACGGCGGATCCGGCGGAGGCGGTGGCCCGCTCGGTGCTCGCCGTCTGGGAGACCGCCGACCGCTACCGGCTGCTGATCGGCCTCGCCCAGCGCACCGTCACCATGCGGGGCATCCGCGACCGGCTCACCCCGCTGCGCGAACAGAAGGTGGAGCTGCTGCGCCGCGGCCTCGACGAGGGCGTCTTCACCTCACCGCTGCCGGCGCCGGCCCTGGCGTACGTGCACGAGCAGCTGCTGTTCGCGGTGATGGAGGCGGTCAACGACGGCCTCCTGGACGCGCGGAAGGCGGGCCGCGCCGCCGCTGTCAGCGCACTGACCGCGGCGGGCGTGCCCGCCTCAAGGGCCACCGAGTTGGTGGCCGAGCTGAGCGAGTAGCCGGATCGGGCTCCGGGCGGCCGGACGCGGGGGAGCTGCCGGCCGCCCGGAGGCTTCGGCCGGACGCCCGGCCCCGGTTCAGGCGGGGCCGGACGTCCGGAGCGGAGGGACCGGGCACGTGGCGCCGGGGTCCGCGGAGCGCGGCCGGCCGGCCGGCGCTCAGGCTTTCGCCAGCTCCTCGCGCTGCTCGGGCACCTCGGGCGTACCCGGCTCCCCGTCGTCCAGCAGCGTCTTCTCGTCGAACGGCAGCTCACCCGCGAGCACCTGCCGCACGCGGCCCTTGTCGATCTCCTTGGTCCAGGTGCCGATCAGGACCGTGGCGACCGCGTTGCCGGCGAAGTTCGTCAGCGCGCGGGCCTCGCTCATGAACCGGTCGATGCCGACGATCAGGCCGACGCCGTCCACCAGCGCGGGCTTGTGCGACTGCAGGCCGCCGGCCAGCGTGGCCAGACCGGCGCCGCTGACCCCGGCCGCGCCCTTGGAGGCCAGCAGCAGGAAGAGCAGCAGCGGGATCTGCTCGCCGACCGACATCGGCGTGCCGAGGGCGTCGGCGATGTAGAGCGACGCCATGGTCATGTAGATCATCGTGCCGTCGAGGTTGAAGGAGTACCCGGTCGGAACGGTGATGCCGACGACCGGCTTGCTGACGCCCAGGTGCTCCATCTTCGCGATGAGCCGCGGCAGCGCGGACTCGGAGGACGAGGTGGACAGGATCAGCAGGAACTCGCGGGCGAGGTACTTGAACAGGGAGAAGATGTTCAGACCCGCGACGGCCCGGAGCATCGCGCCCAGCACCACGAAGACGAACAGCACGCAGGTGACGTAGAAGCCGAGCATCAGCACGGCGAGGCTCTTGAGCGCGTCGAGCCCGGCGGAGCCGACCACGGCCGCGATGGCGCCGAAGGCACCGATCGGCGCGGCCCACATGATCATGCCCAGGATGCGGAAGACCAGCCGCTGGATGTGCTCGACGCCCCGCAGCACCGGCTGCCCGGCCGATCCCATGGCCTGCAGAGCGAACCCGGCGAGCAGCGCGATCAGCAGCGTCTGCAGCACCTGGCCCTCGGTGAAGGCCGAGACGAACGTGGTCGGAATGATCGACAGCACGAAGTCGACGCCGCCGAGCGCCTCGGAGTCCACCTGGGCGTGCCCGGTGGCCTTGAGGGCGTTGGTGATGTGCAGCCCGTCACCGGGGTGCAGGATGTTGCCGACGACCAGGCCGATGGTGAGCGCCACCAGCGACATCACCAGGAAGTAGCCGAGCGCGATCCCGCCGACGGCACCGACCTTCGCGGCCTTGCGCACCGACCCGATGCCGAGCACGATCGTGCAGAAGATGATCGGCGAGATCATCATCTTGATCAGGTTGACGAACCCGGTGCCGAGCGGCTTCAGCTCGACGCCCGCGTCGGGCCAGATGAGCCCCACGGCGATGCCCAGGGCCACCGCGACGATCACGGCGATGTACAGGTAATGGGTACGGTCCCGCTTCGCAGCGGGAGCGGCAGGTGCCGTACTGGGGGTGCTTGCGGCGGCCACGGCTGCCCTCCTTGACGTCTTCGTCGGCATCACCGGCGTGCGGCTCACGTCCGGGGGATATGGGGGTTGCCGTGACTATCTCCCGGCCTGTGAGCCCGGTCACCCTTCCGTTCATTTAGTTCATCGCCGGACCGGGAGGCACACTGCTGGCATGCGCCTCCCGACCGTCCCCCGACCCCGCAGCCTGGCGGGACAGCTCTTCGCCATGCAGGCCGTGCTGATAGCGGTACTGGTCGCCGGGTACGCGCTCTTCAGCTACGTCAGCGACCGCCACCAGGCCGAGCAGGCGGCCGCCCGGCAGGCGGCGGCGGTCGCCAGGTCGGTCGCCGACGCCCCCTCGGTCCGCGCCGCGATCCACACGCCGGACCCCTCCGGGGAGCTGCAGCCCTACGCGCTCCAGGTCATGCGGGACACCGAGGTCGACTTCGTCACGATCATGACCCCGGACGGCATCCGCTGGACCCACCCGGACGAGAACGAGATCGGCCGGCACTACCTGGGCCACATCGAGGCCGCCCAGCAGGGCCACACCTTCAGCGAGACCTACCGGGGCACCCTCGGCCCGTCGGTGCGCACGGTGACGCCGGTCCTGGACAACGGCCGGGTGATCGGTCTGGTGAGCGCGGGCATCCGGGTGGAGGCGATCAGCCGGCGGGTGCAGGAGCAGGTGACCGCGCTGCTCGGCGTCGCGGGCGGCGCGCTGGCGCTGGGCGCGGTCGGCACGTTCGTGATCAACGCCCGGCTGCGGCGGCACACGCACGGCATGAACGCGGCCGAACTGAGCCGGATGCACGACTACCACCAGGCCGCGCTGCACGCCGTCCGCGAGGGCCTGCTGATGCTGGACGGCCAGTTCCGGGTGGCCCTGATCAACGACGGCGGCCGGGAACTGCTCGGCGTGGGCCCCGAGGAGGAGGTGGTGGGCCGCTCGGTGGCCGAACTGGGCCTGCCGGCACCGCTGACCGGCGCGCTGCTGGCCGCCGGACCCCGGGTGGACGAAGTGCATCTGACGGCGGACCGGGTCCTGGTGCTGAACACCTCGCCGGTGTCGGGCGGCGAGCGCCGCGGCACCGTGGCCACCCTCCGGGACGTCACCGAACTCCAGGCGCTCACGGGTGAGTTGGACTCCGAGCGGGGTTTCACGCAGGCTCTCAGGTCGCAGGCGCACGAGGCGGCGAACCGCCTGCACACCGTGGTCTCCCTGATCGAACTGGGGCGCGCCGCGGAGGCCGTCGACTTCGCGACCGCCGAGCTGGAGCTGGCTCAGGCCCTGACCGACCAGGTGGTGGCGGCGGTCAGCGAGCCGGTCCTGGCGGCGCTGCTGCTGGGCAAGACGGCGCAGGCGAACGAGCGGGGCGTCGAGCTGGTGGTCTCGGACGAGAGCCGGCTGGATGACGGTCTGCTACCGGAGAGCCTGTCGGCGCGCGATCTGGTCACCGTCCTCGGCAACCTGATCGACAACGCGGTGGACGCGGCCCAGGGGACGGTACGGGCGCGCGTGACAGTGACCGCCTTCGCGGAGGACGCCGAGCTGGTGATGAGGGTGACGGACACGGGTGCGGGGGTCGACCCCGCCCACGCCGAGCTGGTCTTCCAGCGCGGGTTTTCGACGAAACCGGCGGGACCGGGCGGCCGGGGCCTCGGACTGGCGCTGGTCCGGCAGGCGGTGACGCGTCTCGAGGGCACGCTGACCGTGACGGAGGCGCCGGAGGGCGGCGCGGTGTTCGAGGCGCGGCTGCCGCTGCGGGCGTCGCTGGCGGGAGGCGGGGCCCGGTGACCGGGGAGCCGATCAGGGTCCTGGTCGTCGAGGACGACCCGGTGGCCGCGGACGCGCACGTGATGTACGTGGGCCGGGTGCCGGGGTTCACGGCGGTGGGCAAGGCGCACACCGGCGCGGAGGCCCGACGCGTCCTCGACCGCACGCCGGTGGACCTGCTCCTGCTGGACCTGCACCTGCCGGACGTGCACGGCCTGCAGTTCGCGCGCTCCCTGCGGGCCGCCGGCCACCAGGCCGACGTCATAGCGGTGACGTCGGCGCGGGATCTGGCGGTGGTCCGCGAGGGCGTCTCGCTGGGCGTGGTCCAGTACGTGCTGAAGCCCTTCACCTTCGCGACCCTCCGGGACCGGCTGACCCGCTACGCGGAGTTCCGCGCCGCGGTGGGCGAGGCGAGCGGCCAGGACGAGGTGGACCGCGCCCTCGGCGCCCTGCGGGCCCCCTCGCCCGCCGCGCTCCCCAAGGGGCTCAGCGCCCCGACCCTGGAACGGGTCACGGTCGCGCTGCGGGAGTCGGCGCAGGGCCTGACCGCGGCGGCGCTCGCGGAGACCGTGGGGATCTCCCGGATCACGGCCCGCCGCTACCTGGAACACCTGGTGGAAGCGGGCACGGCGGGACGCAGTCCGTTGTACGGACAGGTGGGGCGGCCGGAGCTGGTGTACCGGTGGGGACGGGGGCGGTAGAGCCGCTCCCCCGCGCGGCCCGGCCGCGGCGCCCGTGCCGCGCGGGCACCGGCGCCGGGGCGTCAGGCGGCGGCCCGTGCCCGTCCCGCCGGCCTCGTGTACAGCAGCACCTGCACGCCGAGTCCCACCACGGCGAGCGCCTCGGCCACCGACAGCCCGACCAGCAGTCCCCCGCCGGACCGGCCGGCCCAGAACACCACCAGCGCCGCCAGCGGCACCGCGCAGAAGGCGGTCAGGTCGATCGCTGCCTGGATCGCCTTGCGGGTCCGCCGCCGGACGTCCGTGCGGTGGTAGGCCTCCCAGCCGAAGCCGGCGAACTCGCCCTCGGCGGCGGCCAGCCGGCCGAGCCGCGGCCCCAGGTCCTCGCGCACGTAGTGCCCGATCGCCGAGATCTTCTCGTCGTTGACCAGGTAGGTCCATCCCAGCACCACGCACACCGGCGGCAGCGCCAGCAGCATCGACGGCTGCCCGGCCTGCGCGGCGGCGGCGATGACGGCGGCCACCACGCCGAGCGTCACGTACAGCAGGTTGTCCCGGAACCCGATCCGCGCCTTCTGCTCGTCCTTGACCGTCTGGTACTCGGCGAGCAGCAACTGCCCGACGGTGACCTCTTGTTCCGGCATCCGGCTCTCCCCCGCTCCGACGGCCCGTCCGACGCCGGACGACCATACCCCCGTCCCCGCGGGCGACCTGCCGCCACCGTCGACGGATGCCCGCGCGCCGGCCCGTCGCCGTCGTCCCGGCCGACGACAGGCCGGCGTCCGCCGACCGCGTCCGCCACCACTGCGACGACGCCCGCGCCATCGAGACGGCAGGCTCCGGCGCGGCGGACGCCCCCCGGGGGCACCGGGACGGCTCGGGGACCTACGGGGTCGACCACGTCGACTTCAGGGGCGGCGTCTTCCGCGGTCCCGTGACCGGCAAGCGGACCGACAAACCCCCGCACGCTCATTGACCTGACTAGACCACTCCACTTACCTTCACTGCGCAAGAGACGAACCCCCAGGCCACAGCGGAGTGGCCGCCCAGGAGGTCGTGCCCGTGCGCCCCACCGCCGTCAGCATCCTTGCCCTCTCCCTCGTCACCGCCGCCGCTTCCCTCACGGCGTGCGGCAGCGGGTCCGGGAGCGGTCCCGACACCGTGAAGATCTCCTTCAAGCAGTCCACGGACAACTCCGTGAAGGTGATGGACACCTATCTCGCGGACATCAAGAAGCAGTTCGAGAAGGAGTACCCGGGCAAGAAGGTCGAGCTGGTCCCGATCAAGGCGCCCGACTCCGAGTACTACACGAAGCTCCAGCAGATGCTCCGGTCGCCGCGGACCGCTCCCGACCTGGTCTACGAGGACACCTTCCTCATCAACTCGGACATCACGAGCGGGTACTTGAAGCCGCTGGACTCCTACCTCGACAAGTGGCAGGACTGGGGGCAGTTCATCGACACGGCGAAGTCGGCGGCCCGCGGCGAGGACGGGAAGACGTACGGCGTCCCCGACGGCACCGACACCCGCGGACTCTGGTTCGACAAGCGCGTGTTCACGAAGGCCGGGCTGCCCCTGGACTGGCAGCCGAAGAACTGGGACGACGTCCTCGCGGCCGCCCGGACCATCAGGAAGAAGGTCCCCGGCGTGACCCCGCTCAACGTCTACACCGGCAAGCCCGCCGGCGAGGCCGCCACCATGCAGGGCCTGGAGATGCTGCTGTACGGGACCAACGACGGGACCAGCGACCCGCTGTACGACAAGGGCAGCAAGAAGTGGATCACGGGGAGCCAGGGGTTCAAGGACGCGCTGTCGTTCGTCGAGACCGTGTACAAGGAGAAGCTCGGGCCGGACGTCTCCGACGCCCTCGACCCCAACTTCAGCACCGCCGTGCGCGGTGACCTCCTGCCCCAGGGCAAGCTCGGCATCGACCTGGACGGGTCGTGGCTGCCGCAGGACTGGCTCCAGGGCAGCGGACACGAGTGGCCCGACTGGTCCAAGCAGCTGGGACTCGCCTACATGCCCACCCAGCACGGCCAGGCCCCCGGCAAGGTGAGCATGTCCGGCGGCTGGACGTGGGCGATCCCGGCCAAGGCCGGCAACCCCGACCTCGCCTTCGACTTCGTCAAGACCATGCAGACCAAGGCGAACGCCCAGAAGTGGTACATCGCCAACTCCGGGATCGCGGTGCGCAAGGACGTCGCGGGCGATCCGTCGTACACGTCCGCCCAGCCCGGCATCAAGTTCTTCACGGACCTGGTCGCCAGCACGCACTACCGGCCCGCCTATCCGGCCTACCCGAAGGTCTCCACCGCCGTCCAGGAGGCCATGGAGAGCGTGACGACCGGTGACGCGTCCGTGGACAAGGCGGCGAGCCAGTACGACGCGACCGTCAAGGACGTGACCGACGGCCAAGTGGTCTCCCCGTGAGCCAGCCCGTGCTCACCCGGCGGCTGCTGCGCGCCCTCCCCCTCACCCCGGCCCTGGTCCTGCTGGTGCTCTTCCTCGGCGGGCCGATCGTCTACTGCGCCTGGATCGCCTTCACCGACCTCCAGCTCACCGGCCAGGCGCACTCCTCCTTCGTCGGCCTCGCCAACTTCCGCAGGGCCTTCCGCGACGACGCCTTCCTGAACGCCGTCTGGCTGACCCTGGTCTTCACCGTGGTGTCCTCGCTGGTCGGGCAGAACACGCTGGGGCTCGCGCTCGCCGCGCTGATGCGGCGGGCGTCGAAGCCGGTGCGGACGCTCACCGGCGGGATCGTGATCACGGCGTGGGTGCTGCCGGAGGTCGTCGCCGGGTTCCTGCTCTACGCCTTCTTCCGGCGCGAGGGAACGCTCAACGCCATCCTGGACCTGCTCCATCTGCCGTCCCAGAACTGGCTGTTCACCCTGCCCATCCTGGCCGTGTCGTTCGCCAACGTGTGGCGGGGCACCGCCTTCTCGATGCTCGTCTACTCCGCCGCGCTCGACGAGATACCGAACGAGATCGAGGAGTCGGCGGAGGTCGACGGCGCCGGCGGCTGGCGGCGGATGTGGCACATCACGCTGCCGATGATCCGCCGCTCCATCGGGACGAACCTGATGCTCAACACCCTGCAGACACTCTCCGTCTTCGGGCTGATCTGGGTGATGACCCGCGGCGGCCCCGGCGACAGGAGCCAGACGCTCCCGTTGTTCATGTACGAACAGGCCTTCCAGAACAGCATGATCGGGTACGGGACGGCCGTCGCCCTGCTGCTGCTCCTGGTCGGCTCGCTCTTCTCCGTCGTCTACATGCGGCTGCTGCGCACGGAGGTGTGAACGGAACAGATGCCCCGCAACCGCCGGCGCTCGCGCCGTCTCGCCGCCGACCTCGGACTGCTCGTCGTGGCCGCCGCCTTCGTGCTGCCGCTCGCCTGGGTGCTGCTCTCCGCCGTCGACCCGCACGCCGATCTGCGGGTGCGGATCCCGGACGGGTTCACCTTCGCCAACTTCGACGCGATCCTCACCCCGGACATCACCTACACCCCGCTCCTGAACAGCCTGATCCTGTGCGGCGGAGCCACCGCGCTCACCGTGGTCTGCGCCGCCCTCGCCGCCTACCCGCTCTCCCGCTTTCGCTCCCGGTTCAACCGGCCGTTCCTGCTGTCCATCCTCTTCGCGACCAGCCTGCCGATCACCGCGATCATGGTGCCGGTGTACGCGCTGTTCGTCCGGGTCAACCTCATCGACACCGTGCAGGGCACCATCCTGTTCTTCGCCGCCTCCCAGCTCCCCTTCGCCATCTGGCTGATGAAGAACTTCATGGACGGCGTGCCGAAGGAGCTGGAGGAGGCCGCCTGGACGGACGGCGCGGGCCCCGCCCAGTCGCTGGTGCGGATCGTGCTGCCGCTGATGGGGCCGGGGCTGGCCGTCGTCACCGTGTTCGCCTTCGTGATGATGTGGGGCAACTTCTTCGTCCCCTTCATGCTGCTGCTCTCCCCGGACCAGATGCCCGCCTCGGTCAGCATCAACGACTTCTTCGGCAACCGCGGCATGGTCGCCTACGGCCAGCTCGCCGCCTTCTCCGTCATCTACTCGACGCCGGTGATCCTGCTCTACGTCCTGGTCGCGCGGAGGCTGGGCGGAGGGTTCGCCCTGGGCGGCGCGGTCAAGGGATGAACGGACCGGGCCCCGCACCGCGTCCGTACGTTCGCACCATCCGTGTTCCTGGCCGAACGGACCGTGGTCACCGCCCGCCCGCGCCCCTACCTTGTGCGCTGTGCGCCGACCCCCAGCTCTGCCGAACCAGCCAGGTCCTCCCTTCAACGCCCCCGCCGCCCGCAGGCTCCGTGCCGGTCTCGGCATGGGCCCCGAGCACGTGGCCCACCATCTGCGGGTCTCGTACGGCATGCCGTACGCCACGCCCGATCTCGTGGTCGCCTGGGAGCGCGGAGCGCTGATCCCCAGCAGTCCCGAACTCACCGCGCTCTCGGGCGTGCTGTGGTGCACGCCCGGCGAACTGATCGGGCGGCCGCGGACGTTGCGCGACCACCGGATCGCGCGCGGGCTGGCTCCCGAGGACGTGGCGCTGGCCGTGGGCCTGGAACTCCACGCCTATCTGGCCGTGGAGGAGGACGGGCGCTGGCCGGGCACGGACCGCCAGTCCGCCGTCCTCGCCGACCTGCTCCGGCTCTCCCTGCCGGACTACGTCACCGTCACCGGCAAGGAGGAGAGGCTGGCCGACCTGCTGCGCAGTGCCGTCACCACCCGCTGGCAGGCGTACGTCCGGCCGGTCGGCAGACTGGTCCCGCTGGACCGCCGGGCGACCGAGAACGCCCTGCGGGCGCTGCACGAGGACTACCAGGGCCGGATGACGGCGACCCTGGCCTGGGGGAACATCCCGGCGAGCGCGTCGGCGGACGACAGGGGCGACGAGTTTCTCGCGGGGATCGTCGCCCACTTCTGGAACACCGTCGAGGACAGACATCCCTAGGGAGCCGCGGAAAACCGCGCGACCAGCCCTCCGCCGGCCCGCGGTCCGGCCACGACCCTGCCGGTCAGAAGACCGACTCGGCCTCGTCCATCCGGTCCTTCGGCACCCGCTTCAGCTCGGTGACCGCCTCCGCGAGCGGCACCATCACGATGTCCGTACCGCGCAGCGCCGTCATCCTCCCGAACTCGCCCTGGTGCGCCGCCTCCACCGCGTGCCACCCGAACCGGGTCGCGAGGACGCGGTCGTAGGCGGTCGGGGTGCCGCCGCGCTGCACGTGGCCGAGGATGACCGGCTTGGCCTCCTTGCCGAGCCGCCGCTCCAGCTCGTACGCGAGCGCCGTGCCGATGCCCTGGAACCGCTCGTGGCCGTACTGGTCGATCTCGCCCTTGCCGTAGTCCATGGAGCCCTCGGCGGGGTGCGCGCCCTCGGCCACGCAGACCACGGCGAACTTCTTGCCGCGGGCGAACCGCTCCTCGACCATCTTGGCCAGGTCGGCGGGGTCGAAGGGCCGCTCGGGGAGGCAGATGCCGTGGGCGCCGGCGGCCATGCCGGACTCCAGGGCGATCCAGCCGGCGTGCCGGCCCATCACCTCGACGACCATCACGCGCTGGTGGGACTCGGCGGTGGTCTTCAGCCGGTCCATGGCCTCGGTGGCGACGCCCACCGCCGTGTCGAAGCCGAACGTGCGGTCGGTCGAGGAGATGTCGTTGTCGATGGTCTTCGGGACGCCGACGACCGGCAGGCCGGCGTCCGACAGCATCCGCGCCGCCGTCAGCGTGCCCTCGCCGCCGATCGGGATCAGCGCGTCGATGCCGAACTCCTCGACCATGTCGGTGGCCCGGTCGCACGCCTCGCGCAGACGGTCCCGCTCCAGCCGCGAGGAGCCCAGGATGGTGCCGCCGAGGGACAGGATGCCGCCGACCGCGTCCAGGTCGAGGGTGCGGTAGTGGCCCTCGAGCAGCCCCCGGAAGCCGTCTTCGAAACCGATGACCTCGTCGTCGTACTGCGCGACCGCGCGATGTACCACCGATCGGATGACGGCGTTCAGGCCGGGGCAGTCGCCGCCTGCGGTGAGAACTCCGATGCGCATGGTGGTGTGTCTCCTGCTCGCTGTCGTTACCGGTGAGCCGATCCGATTGTTTCATGCCGTACGGGGCGGTGAAATCCTGACGGGCGCCTTATCCGGCGTCGGGGGTATTGTCAAGAGCGTCCGCTCACCCCGGTGGGCGATTTTTATGCGGCCGCACAGGAATCACGCAGAGACTCACACAGAGACGGAGTGCACACGTGACGCGCAGCGTGTACGTGACCGGGATCGACCGCGGCGACGGCCGCCAGGTCGTGGAGCTGGGCATGATGGAGCTCCTGACCCGCCAGGTCGACCGGGTGGGCGTCTTCCGCCCGCTCGTCCACGACGGCCCCGACCGCCTGTTCGAGCTGCTGCGTGCGCGGTACCGCCTCTCCCAGGACCCGGCGACCGTCTACGGCATGGACTACCACGCGGCCTCCGCCCTGCAGGCCGAGCGCGGCGCCGACGAACTGGTCTCCACCCTCGTCGACCGCTTCCACCTGGTCGCCCGTGACTACGACGTCGTCCTCGTCCTCGGCACCGACTACGCCGACACCCAGTTCCCGGACGAGCTGTCCCTCAACGCCCGGCTCGCCAACGAGTTCGGCGCCTCGGTGATCCCGGTGGTCGGCGGCCGCGAGCAGAGCGCCGAATCGGTGCTCGCGGAGACCCGGAACGCGTTCCGGGCGTACGACGGCCTCGGCTGCGACGTGCTGGCGATGGTCGCCAACCGGGTCGCCCGCGAGGAGCGGGACGAGATCGCGGGGCGGATCGACGGGCGGCTTCCGGTCCCGGTGTACGTGCTGCCGGACGAGCCCGCGCTGTCCGCGCCGACCGTCTCCCAGATCGCCCACGCGCTCGACGCGGAGGTGCTGCTCGGCGACGACTCGGGGCTGGCCCGGGACACGCTGGACTTCGTGTTCGGCGGCGCGATGCTGCCCAGCTTCCTGCCCGCCCTGACCCCGGGCTGCCTGGTGGTGACCCCCGGCGACCGCGCCGACCTGGTCGTCGGCTCCCTCGCCGCGCACAGCGCCGGCACCCCGCCGATCGCCGGCGTGCTGCTCACCCTGAACGAGCGGCCCAGCGAGGAGATCCTCACCCTCGCCGCCCGGCTCGCCCCGGGCACCCCGGTCCTGTCGGTGCCCGGCAACAGCTTCCCGACCGCCGCCCGGCTGTTCTCCCTGGAGGGCAAGCTGAACGCGGCCACCCCGCGCAAGGCGGAGACCGCGCTCGGCCTGTTCGAGCGGTACGTCGACACCGCCGGCCTCAGCAAGCGGGTCTCCGCGCCGAGCAGCGGTCGCCTCACCCCGATGATGTTCGAGCACCAGCTGCTGGAGCAGGCCCGCTCCGACCGGCGGCGGGTGGTGCTGCCGGAGGGCACCGAGACGCGGGTCCTGCACGCGGCCGAGGTGCTGCTGCGCCGGGGCGTGTGCGACCTGACGCTGCTCGGTCCGGTGGACCAGATCCGCAAGAAGGCCGCCGACCTCGGGATCGACCTCGCCGACGCCCAGCTGATCGACCCGGCCGTCTCCGAGCTGCGCGACACCTTCGCCGAGCGGTACGCGCAGTTGCGGGCGCACCGGGGCGTGACGGTGGAGCTGGCCTACGACGTGGTCACCGACGTCAACTACTTCGGCACGCTGATGGTCCAGGAGGGCCTGGCGGACGGCATGGTCTCGGGGTCCGTGCACTCCACGGCGGCCACCATCCGGCCCGCCTTCGAGATCATCAAGACAAAGCCGGGCTCGTCGATCGTCTCGTCGGTGTTCTTCATGTGCCTGGCGGACAAGGTGCTCTGCTACGGCGACTGCGCGGTCAACCCGGACCCGGACGCCGAGCAGCTCGCCGACATCGCCATCCAGTCGGCCGCCACCGCCGCCCAGTTCGGCGTGGAGCCGCGGATCGCGATGCTGTCGTACTCCACGGGGACGTCGGGTTCGGGAGCGGACGTGGACAAGGTGCGGGAGGCCACCGGGCTGGCGCGCTCGCGGCGGCCCGACCTGAAGATCGAGGGGCCGATCCAGTACGACGCGGCCGTGGAGCCGAGCGTCGCGGCGACCAAGCTGCCCGGCTCCGAGGTGGCCGGACAGGCCAGCGTGCTGATCTTCCCGGACCTCAACACCGGCAACAACACCTACAAGGCCGTGCAGCGGTCGGCCGGCGCGGTCGCCGTCGGTCCGGTGCTGCAGGGGCTGCGCAAGCCCGTCAACGACCTGTCCCGGGGCGCCCTCGTCCAGGACATCGTCACGACCGTCGCCATCACGGCGATCCAGGCCCAGAACCTCGATTCCTCCAACGCGAAGGCCCCCGCCCAGTGAGTCCCACCCGTGTCCTCGTCCTCAACTCCGGTTCCTCCTCGCTGAAGTACCAGCTGCTGGACATGCGGGACAGCAGCCGCCTCGCGGCCGGCCTGGTCGAGCGGATCGGCGAGCAGACCTCCCGGATCCGGCACGCCTGCCTGGCCACCGGCGACACCCGTGAGCACAGCGGCCCGATCGCCGACCACGACGCGGCGTTGAAGGCCGTGTCGCAGGAGCTGTCCAGGGACGGGCTCGGGCTGGACTCGCCGGAACTGACCGCCATCGGGCACCGGGTGGTGCACGGCGGGATGTTCTTCACCGAGCCGACCGTCGTCGACGACGAGGTGCTCGCCGAGATCGAGCGGCTCATCCCGGTCGCGCCGCTGCACAACCCGGCCAACCTGACCGGCATCCGTACCGCGCGGGCGCTCCGTCCCGACCTGCCGCAGGTCGCCGTCTTCGACACGGCGTTCCACACCACCATGCCGGAGTCGGCGGCCCGGTACGCGATCGACCCGAGGATCGCCGACCGGCACCGCATCCGCCGCTACGGTTTCCACGGCACCTCGCACGCCTACGTCTCCCGCGCGACCGCGCGGCTGCTGGGCAGGTCGCCGGAGGAGGTGAACGTCATCGTGCTGCACCTCGGCAACGGGGCGTCCGCCTCGGCGGTCGCGGGCGGCCGGTGCGTGGACACCTCCATGGGGCTGACGCCTCTGGAGGGGCTGGTGATGGGCACGCGTTCCGGTGATCTGGATCCCGCCGTCATTTTCCATTTGGCGCGTGTTGGCGGAATGTCCATGGATGAGATCGACACTCTTCTCAACAAGAGGAGCGGTCTGTTCGGACTGTGCGGTGACAACGACATGCGGGAGATCCGGCGCCGGATCGACGAGGGCGACGAAGAGGCCGAACTCGCCTTCGACATCTACATTCACCGCCTGAAGAAGTACATCGGCGCCTACTACGCGGTGCTCGGCCGGGTGGACGCGGTGGCGTTCACGGCCGGGGTCGGCGAGAACGCGGCGCCGGTGCGGGCGGCCGCCGTCGCCGGCCTGGAGGGGCTGGGACTGGCCGTGGACCCGGAGCTGAACGCCGTACGGGCGGACGGGCCGCGGCTGGTGTCGCCGGCGGACGCGCGGGTCGCCGTCGCCGTGGTGCCGACGGACGAGGAACTGGAGATCGCCACCCAGACCTACGCACTGGTCGGCGCCGGCACGAATGACAGCTGAGCATATCGGCGCCCATTTGTATCTTCCGCCAGACGGAATATTCCGCAGCGAAACAAAACGATAGGATCGCCCCATGCGCCGTTCGAAAATCGTCTGCACCCTCGGCCCCGCGGTCGACACCCACGAGAAGCTCGTCGCCATGATCGAAGCCGGCATGAACGTGGCCCGCTTCAATTTCAGCCACGGCTCGCACGCCGAGCACCAGGGACGCTACGACCGCGTCCGGGCCGCCGCCAAGGAGACCGGCCGGGCCATCGGTGTCCTCGCCGACCTGCAGGGCCCGAAGATCCGTCTGGAGACCTTCGCCGAGGGCCCGGTGGAGCTGGAGCGCGGTGACGAGTTCGTCATCACCACCGAGGACGTCCCCGGCGACAAGACCATCTGCGGCACGACCTACAAGGGCCTGCCGGGCGACGTCTCGCGCGGCGACCAGATCCTCATCAACGACGGCAACGTCGAGCTGAAGGTCCTGGACGTCGAGGGCGCGCGGGTGAAGACCATCGTCATCGAGGGCGGTGTCGTCTCCGACCACAAGGGCATCAACCTGCCCGGCGCGGCCGTCAACGTGCCCGCGCTGTCCGAGAAGGACGTCGAGGACCTCCGGTTCGCGCTGCGCATGGGCTGCGACATGGTCGCGCTGTCCTTCGTGCGGGACGCCAAGGACGTCGACGACGTCCACAAGGTGATGGACGAGGAGGGCCGCCGGGTCCCCGTCGTCGCCAAGGTGGAGAAGCCGCAGGCGGTGGAGAACATGGAGGGCGTCGTGATGGCGTTCGACGCCGTCATGGTGGCCCGCGGCGACCTCGCCGTCGAGTACCCGCTCGAGAAGGTCCCCATGGTGCAGAAGCGCCTGATCGAGCTGTGCCGGCGCAACGCCAAGCCGGTGATCGTGGCGACCCAGATGATGGAGTCGATGATCACCAACTCCCGGCCGACCCGCGCCGAGGCCTCCGACGTGGCCAACGCGATCCTGGACGGCGCGGACGCGGTCATGCTGTCGGCGGAGTCCTCGGTCGGCGCCTACCCGGTCGAGACGGTCAAGACGATGTCGAAGATCGTCGTCGCGGCGGAGCAGGAACTGCTGAGCAAGGGCCTGCAGCCGCTCGTGCCCGGCAAGAAGCCGCGTACGCAGGGTGGTTCGGTGGCCCGCGCGGCCTGCGAGATCGCCGACTTCCTCGGCGGTCGCGGCCTGGTCGCCTTCACCCAGTCCGGCGACACCGCCCGGCGCCTGTCCCGCTACCGGGCCCAGCAGCCGATCATCGCCTTCACCACCGACGAGAACACCCGCAACCAGCTGACGCTCAGCTGGGGCGTGGAGTCGCACGTGGTGCCGTTCGTGAACACCACCGACGAGATGGTCGACATGGTCGACCAGGAGCTCGCCAAGATCAACCGCTTCGACGCGGGCGACACCGTCATCATCACGGCCGGTTCGCCCCCCGGCGTCCCCGGCACCACCAACATGCTCCGGGTCCACCACGTCGGCGGCTCCGCGGGCAACTGAGGCGCCGGTACCGGTTCCCGTACGACACCGAGGGCGCTCCCCGCGACGGGGGCGCCCTCGGTGTCGTACGCGTGGTCCACGCACCGTGGCCCGGTCTCCCGCCTGAGGCGGACGACCGGGCCACGGCTCTGCGCGCGGCTCCCGAACGGGTCTGCGGACGGCGCTCAGCCGGTGCCGTCGGTGGTGTAGACGTGCATGCCGGGGACGTGCAGGGTGCCGCCGAACTGGGCCGCCTGGACGACCTTCACGTTGGTGAAGTAGATCAGCGGGATGTTGAGCGGCGGCGGGCTGTCCGGGCTGAACGTGATCGGGATCAGACCGAAGAGGTTGCCGGAGATCGACTCCGTGTACATCGTGGTGTCGCCGTCACGGATGGTGGACGTCGAGCCGGACCTGGCCTGCACGTGGTAGGTCTTGCCGATCGTCTTGTCCTTGACCGTCTGGTGCAGGTCGCCGATGTCGGTGCCGCCGGAGATGACGTACTTCAGCACCTTCTTCGTCTTCCCGCTGGCCGTCTTCACCTCCACGACACCCTGGTAGTCGGCGCTCTTGAGCAGCAGCGAACTGGCGCTCAGGTACCAGGGGTCGTCCGCCACCGCGACCTTGTTGTCGACACCGCTGACGTCGTCGGTGGCGACCTTGCAGTCGTCGGGCACCGCGCCGGCGCTGTCGGACGGGCTCGGTGTGGCGCCCGCGGTGGCGTCCTCGGCGCCCTTGGTGACCTCGCCGGCCGCCTTGGTCGCCGTGCCGGTGGTGTCCTTCACGGTGTCCGTGACCGTCTTGGCGGCCTTGGTGACCGTGTCCTTGACCGTGCCGGAGGCGCTGTCGTCCTTGGCCGTGCCCGACTTGTCCGTGGACGAGGACTTGTCCGCGGACGGCGACTTGTCCGTGGAGGACGAGGACGCCGAGGCCGACGGCGTCGGGCTCGCGGCCGAGTCCGACGAGGACGAGCCGGCCGCACCGCCGCCGAGGATGCCGCTGATGGCATCGCCGATGGAGCCCAGCAGGCCGCCGCCGGCGCCGTTCGCGGAGGCGGACGGCGAGGGGGTGGCCGTGGCGTCGGAGCCGGACGAGCCCGAGTCGCCCGAGGACGAGGAGGACTTGGACGGGGTCGGGGTCGGGGTCTTCGCGTCGTCGGAACCTGAATCCGACGACGAGGACGTACCCGAGTCCTTGCCCTTGTCCTCGTTCTTGCCCTCACCCTTGTCCGACGACGAGTCCTTGGAGCCGGAGGACGCCGAGGGGGACGGCGTGGCCGACTCCTTGGCGTCGTCGCTCGCGCTCGCGGAGGGCGAGGCGGAGTCCAGGGCGGAGACGCAGTCCTTGTAGTCGTCGGCCTGCTGGCTGTTCGACGCGGTCGACGTGTTGTTCGTGTCGGCGATCGCGAGCGTGGACGTGAACCCCATGCCCATGATCACGGCCGTCGGCATCGCCACGGAGGCGATCGCCTTGCCGGCCGGCATGTGGAACCTGGTGAACAGCGGCTTCTTGGGTGCCGCGTGGCGCGGCCCGGTTCTCCCACGGGACGCGTCCACGTCGATCCCGTGGGTCACCTCGTCAGCCGGCACTGTGCCTCCCGTTCGCCCCGTCCAGCGGGCTCGTTCCTGACAGGTCATTCGCCTTGCCCATGCCGTCCGAGTCCCGCGGGTGGGTGTCCGCACCGGGGGTGTCCGCACCGGGGGTGTGGTCCCCGGTCGGCGGGACGTCGCCCTCCGGCTGCGGCGTGCCCGGCGCCCAGGCGGCCTCGGGCTGCGGCGGGGCGCCCGGCGACCAGGCCACGGCCATCGCCCCGCCGATCAGGGCGAACAGGAAGCCCACGATGAAGCCACCGAAGTTGGACACGGGCAGGGACACCAGCGCCAGCAGGATCGCGGCGACACCCGCGAACGTGCGGATGTGTTTCTGGAACCAGACACTGATGCCGAGGACGACGAGCAGCACACCGATGATCAGGGACCCGGCTCCCGCGGTGGTCGCCATCGCGATGGTGAGATGACCGAGCTGGAGGTGCGCGTACGGGAAGTACATGATCGGGAAACCGGCGATCAGGATGTACAGACCGGCCCAGAACGGCCGCGTGCCCCGCCAGGAGCGGAACTGCAGCCTCCGGCGGTCGAACTGGCCGGGTGCGGCAGGAGTCTCGGCGCTCATGGAAAACAGCTCCCTGGTGCGGCGTTGCTGTGGTGGTGTTGCTGTGGTTGGGCGGTGCCGTCGTGTGCACCGCATGTGAAGACCGCGGGAAGAAGGGTCAGGCGGGGGTGCCGTCGGCGCCCCCGCCCGTCACGGAGTGCTTAGTAGCACTCCGCTCCCTTCGTCGAGATCGACATGTGCAGACCGCTCAGCTTGAAGGTTCCGGCGGTGGTGGCCCACGCCGTCTGCTGAACCTTGGTCAGGGAGGCGTGGTCGGCCTCCTGCGCGAACCCGTTCGGGTTCGTCTGGCCGGCCTTGGCCTCGTCCGACTTGATGCCGGGACCCTTGGTCGAGCTGCCGGCCGCGACACCGATGTTGATGTTGGTGAACGTCGCGTCGGCGCTCAGGTCGTCGAGGTCGATGTACAGCTTGCTGGCCTCGACCGGCTTCTTGGCGTCGGTGCCCGCGTGCAGGATCAGGCTGACGTTTCCGAAGATCGGGACGTTCGGCGTGACCACGGACTGGCACAGGTTGTTGATCGTCGCGCTGTTGAACGCGGAGACCGCAACCGGGTGGATCGTCTTGTCACCGGCGAGGGTGACACCCGAGTCGACGGCTCCGTACTGGACGAAGCCATCACCTTCGAGCTGGTCGGCCGTGACCTTGAACTGCTGGCCCGACACGCTGAACGACGCGGCGAGAGCGCCCTGCGCGAGGGCGACACCTATCGCGGCCGTAGCGGCGACGCTGGGCACCATGACCACAGCGAAGCGCTTCCATCTGGTCCCGCCACGCACCTGGGACTCCATATTTCCTCCTTCTCGGACGTACATCTCCTGGCCCGGAATCGCCCCCAACGGCGGCTCGGCCGGGCAGGGATGGGAGAAGTGCTACGTCCTCGGAAGGGGAGCGCCCGCACTCGGAGGCACGAACCGCACCTCGATCACCGGCGATCACCCCCGAGCGACAACCACTGGTCGCGCCTGACACGCATCACGCACAACCCTGCTGGACAGGCTCCGCCTCGCGGCGAAGACCCCCCTGCCCAAGAGCCGGCGTCACTGCCGCCGACTCTGCTCGGTGGGGACCCAGATGAGCCCGCGGACCCGACCGGCTGTCGGGGTACGGCAATGGACCGAGCGTCGCCGATCGTGGTGCATTCTCGCCGCCCGCACAAGGGGCTTCGTTACTGGGTAGTAACGGCCGGATAACCGATGAACGACCCGGTGGTCTCGGAGAGCGACGCAGGGTCGCATCGAGGGGCAGAGCAAAACAGTTGATCCCTGGACAGAACCAGACAGATCAAGGCCCCTGATTTACTACGAGTAACAGCGGCCGCGATTACCAAGATTTGGTAAAGAGCGGCCGCTGTGACCTCTTCCCGGCGAATCTTTCACGCCGGCATCACAGGACGTGACGTTTAGCGACTGGTCAGAACCGTGTTCAGACCGCGCCTCAGAACAGCGCCCGTGCCAGGGCCCTGCGCGCGTTCACCACCCGCGGGTCGTCCGTGCCGACGACCTCGAAGAGCTCCAGGAGCCGCCGCCGTACGGCGTCCCGGTCCTCCCCCGCCGTCCGCCGCACGGCCTCGATCAGCCGCCCGAAGGCGTCCTCGACGTGGCCGCCCACCAGATCCAGGTCGGCGCCCGCGATCTGCGCCTCGGCGTCGGCCGGCTTGTCGGCGGCCGCCGTCCGCACCGCCTGCGGGTCCATCCCCTGGACCCGCTGGAGCAACTCGGCCTGCGCGAGCCCCAGCTTGGCCTCGCTGTTGCCCGGGTCGTCGCCGAGCACGTTCTTGTACGCCTGGACCGCGCCGGCCAGGTCACCCGCGTCCAGCGCCTGGACGGCGGCTTCGAGGAGGGCGTCGTAGGGGCCGGCGGGTGCCGCGGCGCCGGCCGCCGGGACGGCCCCCGGCTGCGCGTCGGGGTCGACGGTCAGACCGGTCAGACCGAACCGCTCCTCGGCCACCTGGATCAACTGGTCGAGAGTGCCGCGGATCTGGTCCTCGGCGGCGGCGCCCTGGAAGAGCGGCAGCGCCTGCCCGGCGACCACCGCGAACACCGCCGGGATCCCCTGGATCCCGAACTGCTGCATCAGCATCTGGTTGGCGTCGACGTCGATCTTGGCCAGCAGGATGCGGCCGTTGTACTCGACGGCGAGCCGCTCCAGGACCGGGCTCAGCTGCTTGCAGGGCTGACACCACTCGGCCCAGAAGTCGAGGACGACCGGGACTTCGGCGGACCGCTGCAGGACATCGCGCTCAAATCCGGCTTCGTCGACGTCGATGACGAGATCGGCCGGGGCGACGGCACCGGCTCCGCCCTGGCGGGCCGTTTCGGCGCGCGTCTGCTCGGCCTTGGCCTTGGCCTCCTGGGCGGCCTTCACCGCGGCGAGGTCGACGACGCCGCTCATGGACATGTTCCGTGGCTGCATGCGTCTATCCTCCCCCGTTCCCGCGTGTGTGTGAAAAGCGTGGTGAAAGCCGGGCCGAACCTGTGCCCGGCGGGAGCACGGGGTCCCCACCCCGTACCGTGGTCGTCGCCCGTGCGGTCACCCACGAGCTTTCGCTACGAGTCGTAGCGTAATGCCACCGGGAGCCCCCGCGACACCCCTTCCCGGTGATCTCCCTCACGACGTCACATGAACCGCCGGTTATGGTCGTGGGATGCAGAGCCGCACCCCCGCCAGCCGTACCGGGCGCCCGCGCAGTGCCGAGGCGGACGCCGCGATCCTGGCGGCGACCCGGCAGGCGCTGGTGGAACTGGGCTGGTCCAAGCTCACCTTGGGAGACGTGGCGACGCGCGCGGGGGTGGCGAAGACGACCCTCTACCGCCGCTGGGCGGGCAAGAACGAACTCGTCGTGGACGCCGTGGCGGAACTCTTCGACGAACTGGAGCTGCCCGACTGCGGCAGCCTCGCCGACGACATCGAGGGCGTGGTCCTGCAGTTCGCGGCGATCCTGGACCGCCCCGAGGCCAAGAGCGGCCTGATGGCGGTGGTCGCCGAGTCCACCCTGGACGACGCGCTGCGCGAGCGGGTCCGCACCTCCATCGTGCAGCGGCAGATGCGGCTGGTCCTGGAGGGCCGGGAACGGGCTCAGTTCCGCGGCGAACTCCCGCCGGAACCGGACCCCGAGGAGTCCGCCCGCACGGTCGAGCTGATCTTCGACATGGTGGCGGGTGCGGTGGTCCACCGCACCCTGGTGAGCGGCAAGCAGGCGGACGAGCAGTGGGTCCGCGACTTCACGCGGGTCCTCCTCCAGGGGCTGTCCTCGGAATCCGGAGAGGGTTAGGGGGCGGCGGCCCGGGGGGGCGCCGCCACCCGAACGAGGGACCGCACGAGGGGCCCCCGCGTCACGGGGCGTCGCGGGCGCGGTGCTTCCCCTCCCTGATCGCGCGGCGTCGCGCGTCGTCCGTGGGACCCGCGGGACCGGCCGGGGCGGCCTCGGTCCGGCGGGGGATCGCCGCCAGATAGGCGTCGCCGCGCCGGTGTACGACGAGGGCGGGACGGGCATCGGGGGTGTCCGGGCCCGTCGCGTGGTGACGCCGGTGGGAGCCGTCCTCGGCGACGACGATCAGATCGCGGCCGATGTGACGGGCCGCGAGGGCCGCGGCCAGGTCCGCCGTACGGGCGTCCCAGCGGCGTGCGGTCACCAGTGCCGTCCTGAGGAGTGCGCGTCGCTGCCCGGCGGTGAGTCCGCGGACGAGTTCGGCGGGCAGCCGGCCGCCCGAGTCGCGGATGGAGTCGCGCAGTTCCGGGCTCCGGGCGAGGGTGTCGGCCGCCACCGCCTCCACCTCGGCGAGGTGATGGACGGCGTGCGGGTCCACGTGCGCATCGTGCCCGGCGAGCGCCTCGGCGGTCGCCGCCTGCGCCAGTCGCCGTGGCCGGCCGGTGTCGCCGGCGGCCATGCCCACCGCCGCCCAGAATCCGTTGCCGTCGGCCGCGCGGCCGGGCCGGAGGGGGTCTTCGTGCCGCCCGGGGACGACCGGGAGACCCTCCCGGTCCACGTGCGGTCGGTGCAGGTCGTAGACCACCGTGCCGCCCTCCGGGTCGGTCATGGCCAGGGTGCGGTGGTCGGTCGCGGTGTCGAAGACCGGGCCGGGTTCGGCGCCTTCGGCGGCGGGCCGCGTCCGCCACGGCGGGGTCGCGTGGGCCGGACGGACCGGGACCGCCATGTCGTCCGTGCCGTCCGTCGTGACGACCGGGACCGCCGGCTTCGGCTTCGCGGCCCTCGGGGCTTGCGGACCGGTCGAGCGGAGGTTCGGGGGGTGGGGCGGGGTGAAGGTCGTCGCCGCCGGCTCGTCGAGGTTCCCGCGCCGCAGCTCCTCCTGCCTCTCGGCGCCCAGTTGGTGCCAGGCGGTGAGCCGGTCGGCGCCGCGGCGCAGCCGGGCGAGTTCGGTGTGCAGGGCCCTGCCGTGGTCGTGCAGCGCCGTCAGATCGGCGGCGACCTCGTCGACCGCGGCGCGGGCCAGGCCCTCGGCGGTTCTGGCGGCGGTCAGTTCGTCGGCGGCCGCTCGACGGGCCTCCGCCAGTCGCCTCCGGGCGTCCTCGACCAGAGCGTCGCGCAGCCTGGCCCACTCCTCGTGGTCGGCCTCGGCGTCGTCCTCGGCCTGCTCCCTGAGCAGCGCCGTCAGCGCGTCCCGGGCTTCCCGGACCGCCGGGAGCGCGTCCACGTCCCGGTCCGCCAGTCCTCGGGCGACCTGGCGGGCCTGGTTCCACGCGGCCTCCCGCTCGGCCCCGGTGCCCAGGCGCAGGTCCCACAGGGCCTTGTCGTTGGCGACGAGGGCGGCGCTCGCCTGCTGGACGGCGTCCCACGCCTCGCGGGCCGGGGCCGGGTGGTTGGTGTCGTCGAGCAGCCCGAGCCGGAGGGCGACGTCCTCGCGGACCCAGACCAGGGCCGTGGTCTCGGTCTCCATCGCCTGGGCCTCCCGCCGCGCGGCGTGGAAGACGCCCCGGACGGCCGCCGCCAGGGCCGCGTCCTTCAGGTCGTGGTGCACCCGCGCGACGCTGAGCCACCGCACCGGGAGCGCGTACAGGTAGGCGCGCGTCCTGTTGTCCGGCTTCACGTTCACCGAGCCGAAGCCGTCCAGCGCCGTCCCCCGGGTCTGCGAACCGCCCGTCCGCCGGCTTCCGCCGACGGCGCCCTGCGCCGAGCCCGCCGGGGTCGGGCCGGCCGGTCCGGCGTCCAGCGTGTGCCCGGACGAGCCGCTCTGCGCGAACGTCGACGCGTTGCCGTGGGCGTTCTGCGTGGGCGTCTCGAACTTCATGCCGTCCGCGACCGTCAGCAGCCGGGCCCGGCCGAACTCCGGTCTGGAGTAGAGGTCGAGGCGGCCGCTGGCGCCACCGAGGGGGCCGCGCCACTCCAGGCCCGGCACCTGGTAGCCGTCCGCGGTGAGCGCCCGCCCGAAGAACGCCGTCAGGGCCATGCCCGACGTCGCGGTCTCCAGGCTCTCGCGCGGGCCGGTGCCGATCCTGGTGAGCGGGGTGTCGTGGGCCTTCGCCAGGACGGCCCCGTCGTCGATGTGGGCGTTCAGCGGCAACGCGAGGGACGCGTCGTACGCGGCGCCCAGGCCGAGGATGTGTGCCAGGCGCAGTTCCTCCAGGCCGAGGAAGCCGCGGACCACGAAGCCCTCGGCCGGCATCTCGAAGGGACGGCTGCCGCCTTCCGCGCCGGGGTGGTCGACGGCGCGCCAGGCGTCCAGCCCCGCCGGCAGCGGCACCCGGCGGGTGCGGCCCGGCCGGTCGAGTTCGGCGGGTGCCAGCGGATCGGGCCGGTCGCCGGCTGCGGGGGTGGGCCGCATGAGGCTGATCGGCACGTGCCTCGTCAGGGAACCGGCGGGCGCGGAGGCGTGGACGCGCTGGGCCGGGGCCGTCTCCCCGGCCTCGGCACCGGCCATCACCAGGGTGATGCGGAGCTCGTACTGCTGGGCGGACACGGCGTGCAGGTCCGTGTACGTCACGATCGTCCCGGAACTGGTGGTGTCCGTCCGCGTGGTACCCGCCGTCCACGCGGTGGAGGCCGACTCCGAGACGGCGGGCCCCGCCGATCCGACTCCGCCGGACCCGGTGTCGGCGCGCGCGGACACGGTGACTCCGACGGTCTTGCCAAAGGTGCGGGTGCGCACCTGCTGGTCGGTGACCGTCGCCAGCGTCTGCTGCTCCATCTCCGCGCTGTGGTCCAGTCCCAGGAACCTGTGGTCCGGTTCGGCGGCGGGAACCACCTGGACGATCAGTTCTCCCTCGTTCTCGATCAGCCAGCGGCCGATCTGTACCGGCACCGCCACTCCCGGGCCGGCCAACTCGTTGCCCAGGGCCCGGATCACCCGGCCGGACACCAGGTGGCGGAGCCGATCGGCGCTGTCGCCCTTGAGGTTCAGCCGGCCGAGCTGTTCGTCCAGCCGCAGCAGCGCGCCCGCGGGATTCAGCGAGTCGACCGGCCAGCCGTCGAACGGCACCTGTCGCAGCCACGGGAACTCCGACCAGGCGGACTCCTCGTACCAGGGGACACCGCCGTACTCGTCGCGCAGCGCGCCTGTTTCGTAGGCCGCCTTGACAGGGACGAGGCCGAACCACCGTGCCGTGTGCCTCTCGCCGTAGGCGTCGGCGAGCGACGAGGGCACCAGGGGGGTGCCGTGCGCGGCCGTGCCCGCACGGGTGGAGGCCACCGTCCATTCGTGCTCCGCCGGCGCGCTCCCGAGGACCTGCCGTCCCGTGGACTTGCGGTTGGACACCTGGGTGACGGTCCGCTGGGTGACGACGGAACGGGACGTGCTGACGCGGCCCGCGAGGGAGAGGCCGACAGTGGTGGCGACCCCGGCGTGGTCGACGGACGTCAACTGGTTGATGCGCCCGCCGAAGTCCAGGGTGCTGGTCCTGCCGTCGCGCCCCGTGGCGCCCATGGCCGCGACGGCGGCCCCCTCGGACTCGATGTCCGTCGGGCCGCCGAGGACCTCCACCGTCGACTCCCCGCCGGGGGCCCGGTCCAGCAAGGTGATCCGGTGGCGGACACGGGATTCCCGGTCCGCCAGGTACGGCGTCCCGGTGGTCACCGACCGATCCACGCCCATCGGTGTGGCGAGGGCCCCGAATCCCGCGACCAGGTTCTCCAGTCCCAGATCCAGCTGCCATGCCGTACGGCCCTCGGTGCCCGCCAGGTTCAGCCCCCACGCACCCCGTGACGCCCGGTTCATGACTCTCTCGGCCACCGCGGGCAGCCCCCGGACGTCCATGTGCAACGTGCTGACCGGGTACTGCCCCAACGACCTGGAGCGCCGCGTGACGGTGCTGATGTTCCGTGCCGTCCTCGCCAGCCACTCTCTCGTCCCCAGCGCCATGGCACGGGCGTACTCGACCGTCATCGGCCTCGGCACGGGGGGCTCCCCGGCGTGCGCGGCCACCATTCCTTCCCGCACGGCCTCGTCCGGGGACCCGGTGTATTCGACGGGGACGCTGAGCACCGCCTCGGCGTGGCCGCCCGCGCTCCGTTCGTCGTCCGAGGCCCCGGGATCCACCAGCGTCCGGTGCCGGTCCTGGAAGACGAACGCCTGCGTGTCCAGGAGATGGGCCGACGGCAGGCCCCGCAGCCACCGGCGCGGCCGCCAGTGGCCGTCGCTGCTGACGGTGAACCGGACGCCGTAGCGGTACCAGTCCATGCCGCCGGTGGTGATCGAGGTGGTCTCGTCACCGCCGGACAGCGCGTAGCCGCTCTCCGCCTCCGTACGCCGGCCGATACGGATGCCGAGGGCCGCCGTCTCCGCGTGCCCCGGCAGGCCCGCGGTGCCGGACGACCCGTCCCGCAGGGACACCGTGCCTTCGATACCCACCTGCCAGGAGCGGCCGCCGCCCCGCTGCCCGGCGACGGTGTCGGCGCCCGGGGCGCTGAAACGGCTGCGCTGATCGGTCCGCCGGCCGAGGTACCGCCTGGTGGTCAGCTCCGCGTCGACCCGCACCTCGATGTGCCGGCGTCCCAGGGGCGTCCACTGGTCCAGGTTCATCCGCAGACCGGTGTGCAGCATCACGGCCAGGTTGGCGTTCATGCTCTGGGGCGACAGCCGTTCGAGGACGTCGCGGGTGTTGTGCAGCACCGTCAGGAAGTGCTCCGTCCCGCCGGTCCACCGGGGGTTGGCCGGGTACAGCTCGGCGAGCGAGGCGACCACGTCCGGGTAGGCGTGGTCGAGTTCCCTGAGCACCTGTTCCGTGAAGGACGACGAGGCCCCCGTCCTGGCGCCTCGGTCCTGCGGTGCGTCACCGTCCGGGAAGCGCACTTCGTGCACCCGGCTCACGCCGAGCGAGTGCTCGGTGATGAGCCTCGGCACCGGCCCGCCCTCCCTGGGGGCGGCCACCTCCCCCCGTCCGACGAGCCGCTCGGCCTCGCCGACGGGCAGCCTCACCAGGACCGACACGGCGCCGTTCGCGCTCGTCGCCGCACGCCGTTCGCCCTTCCGCAGGGTCTGGTGCCCGGCGGCGTTGCGCGCGGGGTCGCCCGACGTCCTGCCCGTCACCAGGGCCGGACCGTGGACGACCAGGTTCCCGTGCAGCCGGTACAGCGCCGTCGGTACCCCCTTGGCCTGTGCTCCGACCTTGATCCCGGCCGCGCTCCCGAGGGCCGTGGTACGGGAGTCGAAGGCGCCGACGCGCGCGGTGCCGCCCACCTGGACGCGCAGGGAAGGACCGCCCGGGAGCGACGCGTTGAAGCTGGGCCCGAGGGCGCCGCCGGCCTCTCCCGAGCGCGAGACCCCCGCCGCCCGCTCACCGCGTACGGCCGCCTGCGCGATGTCGCGGATCTCCGCCGCCGTCGTCATCGGGCCGACCTTCTCCAGCCGCTCCGGCCGGAGTTCCAGGCGGACGACGCCCAGCGGCCGGTGGCCGTCGGCACCTCCGTACAGGACGGGGCTCAGGACCGGTCCCATGAACAGCGAGCGCGCGCTCTGCCGGAGACCGTCGGCCGAGAGCAGGTCGGTGATCCCCTCGGCCCCCTTCGCCCCCGGCGCCGTTCCCAGCATCCGCAGCACCCGTTCGCCGAGGGTGGGGTCGGCGACGACGTCCTCGACGCTCACCTCGTGGAGCCTGCGCCCGTCGCGCATCGGGATCTCCGCCGGGAAGGCCGAACCGCTCTCCGGCACCATGGTCGTCAGGAAGTCGGCGAGCCGCATGGAGAGTCCGTCGCGCACCGAGAACCGCAGCTCCGCGGGCTGCCCCGACTCGTCCGCGGGGAGCAGGCGGCCGTCCGTCCCGACCGGCCGTCCGGCCCGGTCGGTGATCCTGAACTCGTAGGCGAGGGCGTCGAGATGGACGTGGGAGGCGTCGGTACTGCGGGTCTCGGTCTGGTTCACCGTCTGGTTCTGCAGGGTGAGCCGCGACGACCTGCCGAAGACGGCCCTGGCGAAGCCGGTGAACCAGCCCGCGGCGACCCCGCCCGCCGGCCCCACGCCCACCGAGGCTCCCACGCCCCACGAGGACGAGTTGGTCCAGGCACGGCCGCCGCCCTGGGTGACCCGGCGCGCCACGTCGATCTTGGCCGGGTTGCCGAGGCCGAAGGTGAAACGTTCGGGGACACCGTGCGGTCGCGCGGTCAGCTGCATCCGCAGGTGCAGTCCGTCCTCGGTGTTGTAGTCGAACGTCCTGGCCCCGCCGATGAATCCGCTCGGATCGCCCTCCAGTGCCCGTATCAGCGGTTCCCGCAGGTCGGACCGCCGTCGTCCGCCGGACGCGGGCCGGATGCGGCGATGCCCCTCCAGCCAGTCGGCGGCTTCCCGTACGACCAGGTCCGCGCCGCGGATCTCGTGGCGGCCCGCGCCGAGCGCGATCCGGCCCTCGCCCTCGGAACCCGTCAGGTAGGAGGGCAGCCGGGAACCGTCGCTGAACAGCACCTGCCGGGCGTTCCGCGCCGGCGGGGGCAGTTCGCGGTCGATCCACGGCGGCCGCCGCCGGTTCAGGTCTTCCCCGACCGGCACCATGCGGGGCTCGGCCGCGTCGGGGCGGGGGCCACGCGGCGCGGAGGGTCCCGCGACCGGTCCGTCCGGGGGACCTTCGTGCCCGGTGCTGCGCGGGATGCCGCGCCTGGGGGACGAGGGGCCGGCCTCCGGCCGCGTCCCGCCCCGCAGACCACCGAACCGGACACCCCTCAGATGCAGAGCGGTGGCCTCGGCCCGCGCCTTCACGTCCATGCGGGTGAAGGCCGCGCCGTGCGTGCGCTCCAACTCCTGTACGGCTCTCAGCACGCCTTCCGTCGACGCCGCACCGCCGCCGTCCCCGCGCAGGCGCGTCTTCACCGACACGAGGAAGTCGTCGGGAAGCCGGGCCTCGCCCACGGTGATGACGGCGCGTCCCGTACGTCCCTCGCCGGGCGCGTCCAGCTCGACGCCGGCCTTCAGCCGTGCGGCCAGACCGGGCTGCCGGGCGTCGAGGCTTCGCTCGAAGGCGGCGCGAATCCGGTCGGCCCACACCGTGCTGCTCCGCAGCGACCTGCCGAAATGCGGCTCGCCGGCCACGGCGGCGGCACGGTGGACGGTGTACGTCACCTCGGGCAGCGGCCGTCCCGTCCTGTCCCGTTCCGCCACGTCGTGGGCCACGTCGGCGGCGAGCGCGTCGATACGCGCGCTCCCGTCGCGGCCGGGGCCCGGGTGCAGCAGGTCGAGGGCGAGGGCGGACGGATGCCGGGGCTCGGCCTTCCCGGGCGTGGCCGGGAACCGCTGCGCTGTCGACGGGGGCGGGGGCGGGTCCACCGGCGGGTGGACCCGCCCCGCGGTGGAGTCGGGCCGGGGGTGCGGGCGCGCGGTCGACGAGGCAGGGGCGGCCGACCCAGGAGGGGACACGACGAGGTTGGCAGCGGCCTGAGCATCGGCGTCGACGGGGGGCTTCACGACGGCTCGCGGTCCGGTGGCCTGCGGGTTCACGACGGCTCGCGGTCCGGTGGCCTGCGGGTTCACGACGGCTCGCGGTCCGGTGGCCTGCGGGTTCACGACGGCTCGGGACTCCGCGGTCCCGCGTCCCTCTGCCCCGGCTCGCGGCTGCGCGGCGCCGTCCGTCCCGGCGGCACCGTGCGTCTCCGTGACGGCCGGGGTCCTCGTGCCGCTGCCTGGTGCCCGCGGCGGGACGGTCTCCGTGGACAGACCCCGGCCGCCCGCGGTGACGTCCCTGCCCCGGCCGCCGCCTGACGTGGCGGTGGCGCCGGTGTGACCGAGGGGAGCCGGTGCGGGTGCGGGGACACGGTCCCCGGCCTGCGCGAGGCTCCCGGTGAGGCCGGCCGGAGCGCCCGCGGCGGGGGAGCGCAGAAGGGTGGTGACGCCGGACAGGCCGCCCTCCTGCGTGAACGCCGCCCCGCCGAGGGTCCCGTGCACCGTGGCCGGGACGGCGGACACCGGCGCGGACTGCGCGGAGACGACGGTGCGGCGCACGACGTCCTGGAGCCCCAGGTCGGCGACGGCCGTCCCGGTGCCGGGCGAGGTGCGGGTGCCCAACGCGCCGGTGCTCGTGAGGTGTCCCGTACGAAGGGTGCCGGCGCCGGGCCGGCTGCCCGCACCGGTCGGTGCGGTCGCCGGCTCGCCCAGCGTCAGCCCCAGGGCGTTCGTCCCGTGCGGCCCGGATCCAGCGGCCTCGGCGGACCCCACGCCTGGGTGGGCGGACCCCTCGGACCCGGCGGACCCGGCCGCCTCGGCGGTCTCGGCTGAGCCGACGGAATCGACCGCCTTCTCCCCCGCGCCCGCATCCGTACTCGCCCCCGTGGTGAGCCCGCTGCCCACGTCAGGGAAGCCCGGCAGGTGCGGGACGTGCGTGTTGACATGGATCTCGGCGCCGGAAGCCCCGGCGAACCGGAACTTGTGGCCGCCCTCCAGCGCGCCGATGAACCCCGAGGTGACCGCCGATCCGAAGGCCGACGTGTCGTCGCCCCAGATGGCGAAGGTGACGCCCTCGGTCAGGCCGCCGGTCACCCCGCCGAGCAGCAGCCTGCCGCCGAGCGACTCGGCGAATCTCGGCCTCCACGCCCGCCCCGCCCCGAAGACCAGGCCGCCCACGGCGCCGCCGATCGCACCCGACTCGACCGCGGACACCGTGGCGTCCTTGTCCCACTCGTGCCGGTGCCCCGCGAGGAACTGGCCGACCTGCACCAGTACATCGCTGACGAGGTTCAGCGCCACACCCGACCCGATCGACACCAGCAGGTTCTTCAGCAGCATCGTGACGATCGCCCGGCCGCCCGCCACCACCGTCGGAACCGCTTCCGGCAGCGCGAACAACAGGAAATGCAGGATCTGGAGGAAAACCAGGATCGACTGCGTGATGATCATGGCTTTCGCGTATTCGACCTGAAGTGCCGTGCGCCCCGAGAGATCGCTCATCCGGCCCGCGGACTCGGCGAGTCCCGGGACCATCCTCTCCATCTCCGTCACGAAGTCGCGGAACTCGTCCGCGATACGGCCGCCCACGCTGTCCAGCAGCACGCCGCCCGACGCACCCAGCTCGCCGCCCAGACCGTGCAGCTGCCGCGCGCCCTCCTCCCACGCCTCGCCCAGCTGCCGCAGGCCCGTCTCACTGCCCTTCGGCCAGTTCTGCCCGACGATCAGCGCGGCCACCGAAGCGACCGCGTCCGGCATCTCCAGGTCACCGTCCACAGGAACCTTCACAGGGCAAGCGGCTCGGCATCACGAGCCAGAATGCTAAGCGAAAATCGCGGGAATCGGATAAGTAATTCGCGCCTCGCGGATTGCCCCATAGTGCAATCCGAAAACCTCGGCGAATGCGTTCACGGCCGGTTCGTCGGCCGTTAACCGAGAATTCGTCCGGGCCATATCCCCGGGGAAATAGAGGGGAATTCCCGCACCGCCCGCACCGCCCGCACCGCCCCCGGCGCACGAGCGCCGGGCGCGGTCCGGGAGAGGGGGTCAGGACAGGCCGGTGGCCCGGACGACGGTCTGTGTCACCGCGTCGCCCCGGCCGTCCGAGGCATACACGCGCAGGGACAGGAAGCGGGCCGTCCGCGGCGCGTCCAGGCGGACCCGGGAGAGCGGTCTCACAGGGGGTCCTTCACATGAGGTCCATGCACATGTCCGGCGCGGCCCAGCCAGTTGGATGATCCAACGAATCGCCGGACGGGACGCACACCGCGAGGCCGCCCGTTCGGGCACGGACCCTGCCCTGGACCTCGACGGTCTCAGCCGAGGTGCCACTTCTGGTTCGACGTGCCGCCGCACTGCCACAGCTGGAGCCGGGTGCCTGCCGCGGTGCCCATGTCCTTGGCGTCGACGCACCTGCCGATCTGCGTGTTCACCAGGTCGTGCGAGCTGTTGAGGTTGAAGCGCTGCGCCCAGCCGCCGTTGCAGCGGGCCAGCTGGATGGTGGCGCCGTCGTTCTGCGAGGCGCCCGCGATGTCCAGGCACATGCCCATCGACCGCACGCTGCCGTCCGAGGCGAACACCCACTTCTGCCAGGAGCTCCCGGTGCAGTTCTGGAGGGTCAGCGGGGAGCCGTCGGACGCCTTGCGCGCGGACACTCCGACGCACCGGGAGGACGCGTAGCCGACGATCATCGACCCGGCGACGGTGGCGTGGGTGGACGCGGGCTTGGACGGTGTCCGGTTCTGGGTCTTGGTGGTGTTCTTGGTGCCGGTGGAGCCCGTGGCGGTGTGCGAGTCGGAGGCCTCGACCGCCTTGCCGCCACCGGACGAGGCGCCGGAGTGCGTGGACTTGGCGCCGCCGCCGGCCGCCGTGGCGCCCGAGGGGTGTACGGCGCCGCCGTCCGCCGCGTGCGGGGTGACCCGCGGGGCCCCGGACCGGTGGTGCCCGGCCCCGGTGGAGGGGGACGCGGTGGCCGCCGGGGGCACGGCGTCACCCGGAGCGGCCTTCGGGACGGTACCGTCCTCGACGTGCATGGCACGGGGCCCGGCGTCCCCGTCGCCGCCGGGGACGGTCATGAACGCGACGGTGCCGAGGCCGAGTGCCGCCAGTACGGCCACGGCCGTCATGACGCCGACGAGGCGTACGTTCCGCTCGGACTGCGCCTGGGGGGACGAGCCGCCGGTGCGGGCGGCGACGGTGCCGGCCTTGGCCACCACCATCCGCAGCAACCTCCCGGACCGGCCCTCGGAACTCCCGTCGGGGGCCCCGCCGTGGTTCTCGCCCTGGTTCCCGCTCAGGCCTTCGGGCCGGCCGGCGCCCCGGGCCTCGCGGCGGTTCAGGCCGTCGCCGGAGTCCGCGTCCGGGCCCTCTCCCGGGCCGCCGTCCGGGCCGGTCCCGTCCGGGCCGGCGGGCGGAGCCACCGGCGCCTCGCCGGCCGGCCCGGACGCTCGGGAGGGTTCAGCCCGTTTACCGGCCGGCACTGCCGCCGTAAGGCCCACCTGCGCCGTCCCCGCCGCCGCCTTCGGCTCGGTCTTCGACTTCGTCCGCGGCTCCGGCTGCTCCGCCGCGCCCGTCGTCCCCGCCGCCGTGGCGGGGATCGCCGCGTTCGCGCCCAGCGGCGACGACTCGGCGGCCGGGCTCTCCTCGCCGCCGGACGGCGAAGTCCCCGTGGACGCCGGGCCGTCCGCGCCGGGTTCCGGCCCGGCCGACGCCGACGGGGCGCCCGCGGACTCCGTCTCGCCCAGCCAGGGCAGTGGCTGTTCCCAGACCGCCGTCTCCCCGGTCGACTCCGCCGGTCCGATCCTCTGTGCCATGTGTGCCCCGCCCGCCTCAGCGCCTCGTGGTCTACGAACGCCCGACCCTAGGAGCCGCGCTGACCCAAGTACCGCGACGGCGGCCAACGTTGCCCGGTAGGGCCAAGGGTCTTCCCGGACGTCACCGAGCCCGGCCCCTCGCCGGCCCGAGCCGTACCTCTGCCCGTTCGGTCATGCTCCCGTCCCCCCGGGACAGACATCGCCCGTGACGGCCGGTCGGCGTTTGGGCCGCTGCCTAGGCTCTGGAGACTCCAGCCGCAGGAAGCAGGGAAGCGGGAACGCACGTTGAGCACCATGGTCGCCAAACGTCCGCCGCGCGCCGAGGGCCCTCCGATGCCCGAGGGACAGGTGGAGCTCGCCGAGCCCCCCGTCCTCAGCGAGCCGGCCACCGCCGACTTCGGGTCGGTGATGCTGTATCTGCCGATGGGCCTGGGTTCCGGGGCCATGGTGCTGATGTTCTCCGTCGGCAGCGGCGGAGCCGCCACTTACATGATGTCCGGGATGATGGGCATCGCGATGGTGAGCATGACGCTCACCCAGGTCATCCGTCCCGGCTCGGACCGGCGCCGCCGGATGCGCGCGGAACGCCGTGACTATCTGCGCTACCTAGGCCAGAAGCGCAAGCAGGCCCGGCAGGCCGCCGACGAGCAGCGTGCCGCGCTGCTGTGGGACAACCCGCCCCCCGGTGACCTGTGGGCACTGGCGCGCGGGACCAGGCTGTGGGAACGCAGGCCGGGGCACGAGGACTTCGCCCGGGTGCGCATCGGGCTCGCCACCCGCCGCGCGGCGCTCGACTTCATGCCGCCGCAGACCAAGCCGGTGGAGGACCTGGAGCCGCTGTGCGCGATCTCGCTGCGCCGGTTCACCAAGGCCCACCAGACGGTGCCGAGGCTTCCGGTCCCGCTGTCCCTGCAGCGGTTCACCAGCGTGGAGTTCACCGGGGAGACCGACGGCGCGCTCGCGCTGGCCCGTGCCATGGTGGGCCAGCTCGCCGTCTTCCACTCGCCCGACGAGATGCGCGTCGCGGTGCTCGGCGACGAGGCCGCCCGCAGCGAGTGGGACTGGCTGAAGTGGCTGCCGCACAACGCCCATCCGTACGAGCAGGACTCCGCGGGTCCGCTCCGGCTGGCCGCCGGCGACCACGACGCGCTGCTTGACCTGCTCGGGCCGGACGTCCGCGACCGCCCCGACCACGACCGGGACTCCTCGCCCAGCGTGGCCGAGCCGTTCACCGTGATCGTCGCCCAGGGGGCGCGGATCCCGGACGGCTCGCGGCTGCTGGGCGCCGGGATCCGAGGGGTCGTCCTGCTCGACCTGACCGGCGCGGTGCCCGGCGGCCCCAAGGTGCTCAGGCTCCGGCTCCACGAGGGGCGGGTCGACTTCCCCAACGGCACCGAGACGGTCACCGGGGAGGCCGACCGGCTCGGCGCCGTGGAGGCGGAGACACTCGGCCGCATGCTCGCCCCGATGCGCACCAGCGGCGGCGTCGACCTGGTGGACCGCCCCCTGGAGTCCGACTTCGACCTGACGACCATGCTCGGCATCCGGGACGTGCGCACCTTCGACGTCCACGCCAAGTGGCGTCCCCGGCTCGCCCAGCACGCCCGGCTGAAGGTCCCCGTCGGGGTCACCGGCGAAGGCGAGATCGTCGAGCTGGACCTGAAGGAGTCGGCGCAGGGCGGAATGGGCCCGCACGGTCTGCTGATCGGCGCGACCGGCTCCGGGAAGAGCGAGCTGCTGCGCACCCTCGTGCTGGGCCTGGCCGCGACGCACTCCTCGGAGATCCTGAACCTGGTCCTGGTGGACTTCAAGGGCGGCGCGACCTTCCTCAACATGGACCGCCTGCCCCACACCTCGGCCGTCATCACCAACCTCGCGGACGAGCTCCACCTCGTCGACCGCATGCGGGACTCCATCAACGGCGAGATGATCCGCCGTCAGGAACTGCTGCGCGAGGCGGGGCACGCCTCCCTCTACGAGTACGAGAAGGCCCGCGCCGCCGGAGCCACCCTCGCTCCCCTGCCCTCACTCCTCGTCATCGTCGACGAGTTCTCCGAACTACTCGCCAGCAAGCCCGAGTTCGTCGAGCTCTTCGTCTCCATCGGCCGCCTCGGGCGCAGCCTCGGCGTGCACCTGCTGCTCGCCTCCCAGCGCCTGGACGAATCGCGCATCCACCGCGTCGAGGGCCACCTCTCCTACCGCCTGGCCCTGCGCACCTTCTCCTCCATGGAGTCCCGCAGCGTCATCGGCACCTCCAGTGCCTACGAGCTCCCCTCCGCCCCCGGCAACGGCTACCTCAAGGTCGACACCACCAACCTCGTCCGCTTCAAGGCCGCCTACGTCTCCGGACCGGTCCCCGCACCGCCGGGCCCAGAAGAGGCCGGGCGCCGCGAAGGCGCGGTCCTGGAGGTGACGCCGTTCGGGCTGGAGCAGCAGGGCCCGCTCGCCTCCGTCCGCGCGGAGGAGGAGGCCGCGGCCCTGGTCTCGCTCGCCGAGCAGACCCTGCACGAGCCGGGTGCCGACGCGGGGGCGATCGAGGACGAGGGCGCGGGCGACAGTCTGCTCGACGTCATGGTGGACCGGCTGGAGGACAACGGCCCGCCCGCCCGCCAGGTCTGGCTCTCCCCCCTGTCGGAGTCGCCGCCGCTGGACCAACTGCTGCCGGGCATCGTCCCGGACCCGGAGCGCGGCATGAGCGCCGCCGACCCCCGCGCGCAGGGCGCGCTGCGCGTCCCGCTGGGCATGGTGGACCGGCCCTTCGAGCAGCTGCGCGAACTGCTGGTCGCGGACCTCTCCGGGGCCGACGGGCACGTGGGTGTCGTGGGCGCGCCCCAGACGGGCAAGTCGACGCTGCTGCGCACCCTCATGATGTCGCTGGCGCTCACCCACACCCCGGCCGAAGTGCAGTTCTACTGCCTGGACTTCGGCGGCGGCGGCCTGGTCTCCACCTCCGGCCTGCCGCACGTCGGCTCGGTCGCCACCCGGCTGGAACGCGACCGGGTCCTGCGGACCGTCGAGGAACTGTCCCAACTGGTCGAGCGACGGGAGCAGTTGTTCACCAGCCGGGGTCTGGAGTCGATGGCCGCGTACCGCGCCATGCGCGCGGAGGGCGGCGTCGTCGACCCCTACGGCGACGTCTTCCTGGTGGTGGACGGCTGGGCCACGCTCCGCCAGGACTACGAGGACCTGGAACAGCGGATCATGGAACTCGCCGCGCGCGGACTGTCGTTCGGCCTGCACATGGTGGTCGCCGCGGTCCGCTGGTCCGAGGTACGGCCCCGGCTGCGGGACCTGCTCGGCACCAAGCTCGAACTGCGACTCGGCGACTCGATGGAGTCCGAGGTCGGCTCCCGCGCCGCCGCCGGGGTGCCCCACCAGCCGGGACGCGGTCTGACCGGCACGGGGCATCACTTCCTGTCCGCGCTCCCCCGGCTCGACAGCTCCTCGCGCACCGACGACCTGACACCCGCCACCAAGTCCGCGGTCGCCGAGATCAGCACCTTCTGGACCGGCGACAGGGCCCCCGGCGTACGGCTGCTGCCGAACACCCTGGACGCCCGCCGCCTGCCCGCCCCCGCCGACGCCCGCGACCTCAGGTTCTGCCTCGGCTGGGACGAGCAGCGTCTGGCACCCGTCTGGCACGACTTCGGCACCACCCCGCACCTCCTCGTCTACGGCGACGGCGAGACCGGCAAGACCAACGCGCTGCGCCTCGCCATCCGCGCCATCACCAGCCGCTACCGCCCCGATGAGGCCCGCATCCTCCTCGCCGACCCCGGTCGCGGCCTCCTCAAGGACGTCCCCGAGGAGTACCGCGTCGGCTACGTCGTCGACCCCGACGCACTCGGCAGGCTCGCCGAGAGCGCCGCCGTCTCCGTCGCCAAACGCCAGCCCGGCGCCGACATCACACCCGAGCAGCTCGACAAGCGCGACTGGTGGGCAGGACCCCTCCTCTTCGTCCTCGTCGACGACTACGACCTCTTCGCCGGCGCCCCTGGCACCCCCTCGCCCATGACCCCGCTCGTCCCGCTGCTCTCCCAGGGCGCCAACATCGGACTCCACCTCGTCGTCGCCCGCTCCACCTCCGGCGCCATGCGCTCCGTCATGGATCCCCTCATCCGCCGCATGTGGGAACTCGGCAACCCCGCCCTCCTCTTCTCCTACCCCAAGGAGGAGGGCAAGTTCATCGGCGAGGCCAAGCCCCGCACCCTGCCCGCCGGCCGCGCCCAGCTCGTCACCCGGCGCCACATCAAGCTCGTACAGACCGGCCTGGTCTCGGCGGGCCCCGTACCGACAGGAGCCCGATGACCACGGCCGCATCGCTGACGGAGAAGGCCACCGAGGTCTGCCGCGTCACCGTCGAGACGCCGGACGGCCGCACCGACCTGTCCGTCCCGGTCACCACCCCGGTGTCCGCGCTGCTGCCCGCCCTGCTGCGGCAGCTGCCCACCACCGCCGCCGCGGACGGCGACCCGTGGGTGCTGCAACGGCTGGGCGAGGAGCCCCTCGCACCCGACGCCACCCCGGAGACCGCCGGGCTGCGCCACGGCGACGTGCTGCACCTGCGGCCGGCCGACGCGCCCCTGCCCGCGGTGCACTTCGACGACCTCGCCGACGGCGTCGCCAGGACCGTGGGCGGCGGCCCCGGCCGCTGGCGGCCGGCGTTCACCCGCGGCCTCGCCCTCGGCCTGGTCTGCCTTGCCCTCGCGGGCGTGGCCGCCGTCCTGCTCGGCGCGGGCCCGAGCCACCGCACCACCGCCGCGGCCGCCGCCGTCGCGGTGGTGCTGACGGTCGCCTGCAGCGCCCTGTCCCGCTTGGGCGCCGATCGCGGCAGCGTCCTGGTCGCCGGGCTGGGCGCGTTCGCCTTCGCGGCCGGCACCGGTCTCATCGTGCGCGCGGACCCGGACGGCGGCCACGCCACCCGGCTGATCGGCACCCTGCTGGGCTGCGGTTTCGTGATCGCGCTCGCCGCGCTGCTGTTCGCGCTGGGCGCGCTGCCGCTGGTGGTGCCGGGCACCGTGCTGCTCACGGCGGTGGCCACCGCGGGCACGGCGGGCCTGACCGAGATGCTCGGTCTGCGCGGCTCGCAGTCTGCTGCGGTGACCGCCGTGGCGCTGTTCGTGCTGGGCCATCTCGCGCCCCGGCTGGCGCTGCGCACCGCCCGGCTGCGGGTGCCCCGACTCCCGCACGACGCGGACGAACTCCAGGAGGACATCGAGCCGGAGACCGGCACCGAGGTGTCGCTGCGGGTCTCCGTCGCCACCGCCTGCCTCGACGTGATCGGCATCGGTTCGGCGCTGTTCTGGCTCGTCGCCCTCTGGCAGGTGACGGTTCACGAGCACGGCTGGGCCGGCTGGCTGCTGCCGGCCGCGCTCGGCCTGGCCGTCCTGCTGCGCGCCCGCGGCACCAACGGCACCCTCCAGCGCATGCCCGCCGTCCTGGTGGGCTCCTACGCGCTCGCGCTGGTCCTGGTGGTGCGCGCCGGGCATGCCGGGGCGGGCGGCCGCACCGCCGCCCTCGTGGTGCTGCTCGTCGCCGCCGTCCTGCTGCTCGTCGGCGCGTGGCGGCTGCCGCAGGCGCGGCTGCTGCCCGTCTGGGGCCACCTCGGCGACCTGCTGGAGATCATCACGGCGATCACCCTGCTGCCGCTGCTGCTCCAGGTCCTCGACGCCTACGCCTACTTCCGCGGCCTCGCGGGCTAGGGACGGACCGACGTGCAGACACGACGCGATCACGTACAGGCCTACCAGTTCGCCATGGGACGCCTGGCCTCCGCACTCGTCAGCGGCGACCCGGGCCGGGGCGAGAGCCCCACCCGGCGCTCCGCGCTCGGCTCCGTCTTCGGCGTCGGCCTGGTGGCCCTCCTGTGCGCCGGCTTCGGCGTCTACGGCCTCGTCTCCCCGGTCGCCAAGAACGACTGGCGCAGGGACGGCGCCATCGTCCTGGAGGAGAACACCGGCAACCGCTACGTCTACGCGGGCGGTGAACTCCGCCCGGTCCGCAACTACGCCTCCGCGCTCCTCATCGCCGGCGAACGGACCGCCCCCGCGACCCCGTCGGCGAAGTCGCTGGCGGGGGTCCCGCACGGCACCCCGGTCGGCATACCGGGCGCCCCCGACAACGTGCCCGACGCGGCCGGCCTCACGCCGGGCTCCTGGGCGCGCTGCCTGCCGGGGACGGCGAACGCGGACGCCGGGCAGAGCCTCGCCTTCGGGCCGCTCGTCTCCGCCATGCACGCCCTGCCGGCCGGCCGGCAGGCGCTGGTCGACGGCCCCCAGGGCGCCCGCTACCTGCTGCTGCGCGGCGTCAAGCACCCCGTGCCCGACCGGGCGGCCCTGATCGCGCTCGGCCTGGACGACCAGCCGGCGTTCACCGCCACCGCCGACTGGCTGGCCGGCCTCCCGACCGGCGCCGCGCTCGCCGCGCCCGTACCGCCCGGCACCGGGAAGCCGGCCGGTGAGGTGGCCGGGAAGCCCGCCGCCGTCGGCCAGTTGTTCCGCACCAGCACGAGCGGCACCGAACGCCACTACCTGCTGCGCTCCGACGGCCTGGTCCCGGTCAACCCGACCGCCTACGCCCTGCTCGCGGCCCGGCCCGGCGCACCGGAGCCGCGGCGGGTCGAGCAGACGGACATCGCGATGGCCCGGGTCTCCGCCGACCGCGGCCCCACCGACCGCGTCCCGGACGTCCTCGGCGTCCCCGCCCTCGACAGCGGCTCCCCGTGCCTGGTGCGGCTAGCCCACGACAAGTACAAGCTGGTCGTCAGCCGCTTCGAGGGCGGACGGGTCGCCCTGCCGGCCGGCGGCGGTGTCCTGGCCGTCCCCGACGGCAGCCACCTCACCTATCTCATCACCGAGCAGGGCGTGAAGTACCGGATCGCCGACGACGACGCCGTCCGAGCCCTGGGCCTCGGGGGCGCCAAGAACCGTATCGGCCTGCCCGCCGGCGTCCTCGCGCTCCTGCCGGACGGGCCGGTGCTCAGCCGCGCAGCGGCCGGAAGGGGGTGAGCCCGGTGAGCAGGCTCCGGCTGCGCACGACACGGGTCGGCAACGCCCTGCTGGTCCACCCGCGGGGACACTTCGACGAACGGGCGGCCGGGTTCGCGGAGGGACTGAGCCACGATCCCGGGCACACCCTCGTCGTCGTCGACCTGCCCGCCGGGGCGCTCGCCGACGAGTGGCGGACGGTCGCCAGACTGCTGTCCTCGTCCCGGTACGGCAGTCTGCGGATCGTCTTCGGCCGCGACCGCGGCGAGGACGTACGCAGGGCCGCGGGGCTGATCGCCGAACGGCTCGGCCGCGACGTGCTCGCCGCCGACGGCCTCCTCGTCCCCACCGTGACGGGCGGCCTGTTCGCGGCGGGTGACGACGCCGCCTGGCTCCGCTTCCGGGCCGGCCGCCCCACGGAGCCCGACTCCCGGCGCTTTCCGCGGCCGCACTGGGAGTCGTCGCTGCCGACCCGCGCCCGCGCGGTCAGCGCCCGCACCACGGCCCAGCCGGTCCCGTCCGGGGTCTGGCTGCGCCACACCGACCGCGCCCTGCTGCCCGGTGACCACCGGCGCACGGTCGAGACCGTCCCCACCGACCCGCACCGGCTCCTGGTCGTCCTCGGCAGCCCCGGCACACCGCCGCTGCCGGTGGACGACGTGGCCCGGTACTGGGACAGCGTGCGTCCCGACGCCCGCTCCTCGGTCCGCTTCCACCTCTACGGCACGCTCGACACCCCCGAGTCCCTGACTCCCGGACAGTGCCTCGCCGACGCACTGGACCACGAGGTGGTCCTCTACGCCGACCTGCCCGACGGGACGCCGGCCGTGGCGGGTGGCGACGGGAGCCTGGCCTATGTCCCGGCTCGCACGGCCGCCGTGCTGGTGCCGCCCGCGCCCGGCACCGGCGAGGCGGAGACGCGGGAACCGGCCGCCGACGGCGGCGGACTCGCCGCCCGGACCGCCGCGGCGGGGGTGGCGGGCGGTGCGGAACTCACGACGGAACACGCGCCCGCGGGCCGCGCGGCCACCGTACGGCCGCCCGTCGTCCAGCAGGCACCGCCGCCGCCCCGGGTCCAGATGGAATCCGGGTCCTCGCGGCTGCCGACGGGGGCCGTACGGGAGATACCGGCACCGGTCGGCACGGGCGCCGCACAGGAAACCGGCCGCGCGCTGCCGCGGGCGGGCGAGACTCCGGCCACGGGGGCGGACACCCCGGCCGGAGCCTCGGTGGAGGGCCCCGCCCCGACTCCCGCGCCGGACAGGGCCGTCGAACCCGGAAGCGAGTCCGGGGCCGAAAGAGGACCGGGCGCCGACGGGGAGTCCGAGGCCACGCGAGGGCCCGAGACCGAGAGCGGATCCGAGGGCGGGACCGAGGCGGGCGCCGACGCGCCGCTGCCTCCCGTCGTACCCCCGGCCCCCGCCCTGGACCTCACGCCCTCCGCCCCCGTGTCGCTCCCCGACGAGGCACCGGCCGCCGCCCCCTTCTCCTCGGGGCCAGGACCGGGAACGGCGCGGGAGCCCGAGACGGCCCCGCGGCCCACTCGCCCCGCCGCGCCCCGCTTCCGGCTGGAATCCGCCACGCCCGTACCCGAACCGGACCCCGCCCCGGAGCCGGGACCCGAGCCCGACCCGGAACCGGCAGCCGCGCCGACGACCGAACCCGCCCCGCCGGCGCCGCCCCCGGCCCCGTCCGGCCCGGCGGAACGGGTCCGGGTGCAGCCCGTGCCCGCCTCCGCAGCGTGCGCCATCCCGCCCGAGCGCGGCGTCGCCAGAGAACGGGACTGGCTGCGCCGTATGTTCAGCGAGCAGTACAACGCCACCGCCGGCGCCGTCTCCCGGGTGATGTCGGAGACCCCGGGCCTGCGCGGCGGCACCCGCACCGAGGCCGCCGACGCGCTGACCGACCTGGTCGCCGTACGCCTGTACCTGTCCGGGGACAGTCACGGGGCCGACACCGCCGTCCGTACGGCCGCCCCGGGACCGCACGTACCGCTCGCCCGCTGCGTGACGGCGGGCCTGCGCAGACTGCCGTCCTACCGCGGCCCCGCCCTGCTGCGCACCCGGCTCACCGACGCCGAGCGTGCCTGGTACCACGAGGGCCGGCTGGTCACCGAGTGGGCGTTCTGCCACGCCCGCACCTCCCTGCACCCGGGTCCCCGGGGCGTCGGAGCCACGGACGTGCTGATCTGGTCGATGACCTCGCGGCGGACCGCACAGCTCGACCCGGCCCTCGGCGACCGGGTGCTGTTCCTGCCGGGAACCGTCTTCAAGGTGCTGCGCAGCGACGGCGACACCGTGCTGATGCGGGAGGTGTCGGCGTCCGAGATCTCCGCGGACGGCCGCGTCGACGTCCAGCAGGTGCGCCTCGACGAGATCGCCGTCAAGGGGCTGGGAAACATCCTGGACGCCCTGGAGAAGGCCGGTACCGACCCCGCGGCCGGGAGCGCCGACCCGCCCGGACTCGTCGTCACCCCCGACACGGGCCGTTCAGGCAGTGAGGAAGAAACCAAGCCATGAGCAGGCAAGTGCTGTTGGTCTCCCCGGACCGCCCAGGCGCTCACCGTACGATCGCCGGCGCGCTGGCCGAGGCGACGGAAGGCGCCCTGGTCACCGTCGCCCCCGGCCGGTACGAGGAGAACCTCGACATCACCCGGGCCGTCACCCTGGCCGCCGAGAGCGGCACCGGCACCGTCCAGGTGCACGCGGCCACGGGCAGCACGGTGATCGTGGAGGCGGACGCGGTCCAGCTCTCGGGCCTGGTCCTGTCCGGGGCGGACCCGGAGGCGCCGGTGCTCGACCTGCGGCGGGGACAGTCCGCGCTGGACGGCTGCGTGATCGAGGGGGCGGCCTGGACGGCCGTCCTGGCCTGGAACGAGGGCGTGCTGGCGGCCCGCGGCTGCCGGGTGGTCAACCCGAACGGCGCGGGCGTCGTCGTCACCTCACGGGGCGGCAACGTCCTTGAGGACACCGAGATCAGCGAGCCGGGCTCGTCGGCCGTCGTGGTCGCCGAGCACGGCCGTCTCGACGTGCGCGGCTGCCGCCTGGACCGCCCCGGCGGCAACGGCGTCTGCGTCAACGGCAACGCCTCCGCGACGGTCGAGTCCACGCGGATCACGGGCAGCGCCAAGCCGGCCGTCGCCGTCGAGCAGGAGGCCGGGGCCACACTGGTCCAGGTCAACGTCACCGGCAGCGCGGTGCTCGACGCGTACCTCACCGGACGCGGCGAGACGACCCTCACCGACTGCGACTTCGCCGGTTCCGCGGGGCAGTCCGTGCACGTCGCCGAGGGCGCGGCACCCCAGCTGCGCCGCTGCCGGGTCAGCGGGGCGGCGCGCGCCGGCGTCCAGGCCACGGGAGGCGCCCGGCCGCGCTTCGAGAACTGCGAGGTCACGGACTCGCCGATCGGCCTGCACGCCACCGGCGCGGGTACGGCCGTGAGCGCGACCGGGCTCACCGTCCGCGACGCCGCGACCGCCGCCGTGCAGGTCTTCGACGGCGCCGCCGCCGAGCTGGAACGGCTCGCCGTCACCAGCGCGTCGGGCGCCGGCGTCCGCGCCCAGGGCGGCGCCCAGCTGACGGTGCGCGACAGCACCGTCGATCTGAGCGGCGGCCAGGGCCTCGCGCTGGCCGACACCGCGAGCGCCTTCCTCGCCGGCTGCACCCTGCACGGCTGCGGCGCGGTCGTCGGCGAGGGCACCGAACTGGTCGTGCACGACAGCGAGTTCACAGACTCCACCACGGACGCGATCCGGGTGCTGGCCGACGGCTCGCTGATTGCCTTCGGCTGCCGTCTGACGGGCGCCCGCGGCCACGGCGTCAACGCCCACGCCGACGCGCGCACCGACCTGAGCAACTGCGTCGTCTCCGACAACGCCGCCGACGGGACGGGCGGCACCGCTCGCGACGCGAGGGCCGGCGGCCGACCGGACGCGGGACGTGCCCCGCACGAGGTGGCCCCCCGGTCCGACACGGGCAGGAACGCCGGCACGGGCCCGCTCGCCGAACTGGAGGCCCTGGTCGGCCTGGACAGCGTCAAGCACGAGGTCACCGGGCTGATCAACCTCAACAAGATGACCCAACGGCGCACGGAGATGGGCCTCCCCATGCCTCCGATGAGCCGCCACCTCGTCTTCGCGGGGCCGCCCGGCACCGGCAAGACCACCGTGGCCCGCCTCTACGGCGCGGTCCTCGCCGAACTCGGCATCCTCAGCAAGGGCCACATCGTCGAGGTCGCCCGCGCGGACCTGGTCGCCCAGATCATCGGCGGCACCGCCATCAAGACCACCGAGGTCTTCAACCGGGCGCTCGGCGGAGTCCTGTTCATCGACGAGGCGTACACGCTGACCAACCAGTCGCGGGGCACGGGCCCGGACTTCGGCCAGGAGGCCGTCGAGTCGCTGATGAAGCTGATGGAGGACCACCGCGACGAGATCGTCGTCATCGCGGCCGGCTACTCCGAGCACATGGACCGGTTCCTGGCCTCCAACCCCGGCATGGCCTCCCGCTTCGCCCGGACCATCGAGTTCCCCAACTACTCCCCGGACGAGCTGGTCACGATCGCCCGGAACCTGTGCGACAAGCACTACTACGAACTGGCCGACGACGCGCTGCTCGCCCTCCACCGCTACTTCGAGGACGTCCCCAAGGGCCCGACGTTCGGCAACGGCCGCGTCGCCCGTCAGGTCTTCGAGTCGATGATCAGCACCCAGGCGTCCCGGCTCGCCACCCAGGCCGCGGAGCACGACGGCGAACTGAGCCTCCTGACCGGCGCGGACGTCCCCCGAGCGGCCCCGGCCGCACCGGGCCCGCAGCCCGCCCCGCCCCCGGCACCGCCCAGGCAGCCCGCACCGCCCGCACCGCCGGCGCCGGACACACCGACCGCACCCACCTCACCGACCACGACGGCATACGACGATCCCGCCACGGACGTGCCGCCGCTCCCCGGACCGGAGGCGCCCGCCGCCGCACCACCGCTCTCCCCACCGGCGGCCCCGGCTCCCGTACCCGAAGCCGAAGCCCCTGATCCCGGTCCAGCGGCTCGGCACCTGGAGGCGTTGACCGGGGTGGACGGGGTGGCGGCCGCGCTGGCCGCCCGCGTGGAGGCGCTCGTCAGGCTCGGACAGGGCACCGCGGGCCTCGCGGACGTCGTACTCGAAGGGCCGCCGGGCAGCGGGCGCCGGGCCGTGGCCGCCGCCTACGGCCGTACCCTCGCCGAACGCGGTGTCATCCCGTCCGGCGCACTCGTCCACCTGCCGCTCTCCGCCGTCCCGGCCCGCTGGCCCCTCCAGCCCGCCGCCTATGTGGCCCACATGTTCCGGGAGGCGGCCGGCGGCCTCCTCGTGGCCGAGGCGGACTTGGCCTTCGAGCAACGTCCGAACCGCGAACAGGCTGCCGTCGCCGCCGTGTTGGCCGCCGAGGCGGAGGCCCGCGACTCCGACGGCCCGGTGCTGGTGCTGTCCGGGAGCGCCCCCCGCCTGATGGACCTGCTGCGCGAACACACCGATCTGGCCGCCGCGTTCGCCGAGTACCTCCGGCTCCCGGCCTGGACCGGAGAGGGCCTGGCCGAGCTGACGAGCCGCCGGCTGAGCGCCCTCGGGTTCCGGGTGGACGACGAGATCAGGGCGGTACTGGTCGCACAGGACCCGGCACACGGCGCCCTGGGCGCACACCGGCTGGCGGACACCATCGCGGCGGGGGCCCGGTCCGACGGCCTGACGCTCGACGACCTGGCCGAGCACCTGCCGCTGCCGGGCGCCGAAGTGCTGGCCGTCCCCTGACGGACCGAAAGGGCAGACGGTCCGAACAGCAGGGCAGCAAGCCCGGAAGGTGCTCGTGGTCCACCGTGCGCCTCACAGACCATCGATCGCACAGGCATGAACCGCACCCACGAAGGGAACAGGCGTGGCCACCACGGACACCTCGGTAAGCCTTGCGGGCATGAAGTCCGCCCAGGGCGACTTCCAGACCGCCCTGGACGAGGCCAACAGCTCGTACACCCAGATGGCGAGCCAGATCGACACCCTGCGCGCGAGCTGGACCGGCGACGCGTCCAGCACCTTCCAGAGCGCCATGGACACCTGGCTCCAGGACTTCGCCGCCGTCCGCGGCCAGCTGAGCCTGATGCTGGAGAAGCTCCAGTCCAACACGGGCACCTACACGAACACCCACCAGACCACCACCGACGCGGCCGCGCAGGTCAGGCAGGGCATGTCCGCGGGCCTGCCGGGCTTCTGACCAGGCCGACCCGAGCGCTCCCCCGACTCCCCCCGAGGAACCACACGATGCCCACGTACACAGTGCAGATGGACCAGGTCGAGTACGTCATCGGTGAGATGGCAGCGATCAGCAAGAAGATCCAGGAGACGCTCACGACCCTGGACAACGGCGCGAAGATGAACCTCAGCGAGTGGACGAGCGACGCGCGCGCCACCTACGACGCGGCCAAGGCCAAGTGGGACGCGGCCGCCGCGGACATGGCCGTCCAGGCCTCCAACGCCACGAACTCGCTCGGCCACATCAACGAGGCCTACCACAACGGTGAGCGACAGGGCGTCAGCCTCTGGGAGCAGTGACGTGGCGACCATTCCCAAGGAGTCGGACGGCACTCAGCAGCCCACCACGGCCAAGCCCCCGGCCAACCCCCCCACCACCACCCCCTCCGGTCCGTGGAGCGGCGGTACCGATGTCCCGCATGTCCGTGGCGGCATCCACAACAGCCATCCGTTCACGCCGCCGCCCGTGCCCGGCGGCGACGGCGGCAAGGGGACATCCGTCGACACCCCGTCGATGGACCGGTTCGCCGAGAACATCGACCGGATGATCCAGCCGGTGAAGGACGCGCAGGGCCGCCTCGCGGCCGTCGCGGTGGCGCCGGGCGCCTTCTATCACGCGAACACCATGCGCGTGAAGGTCAACGGGCCCAACGCGGACTCAGGTTTGAAGAAGAGCTACACCGACGCCCTGACGGCGCTGGTCAAGGGGCTCACCGACACGCGTGACGGGGCTCGGAAACTGAGTCACGACTACGGCGCCGGCGAGGACGCCAACAAGGTGACGGCGAAGAACCTCGCGGACGCCTTCGCGCATGCACCCGGTGACTTCAACGCCATGATGACGGCCAACGGCGGCTCCGCCGCGCCGGCACCCGGAAGTTCCGGCTCGGGCACCGGGGGCGGTTCGGGTGGCGGGGGCGGCTCCGGCGGTTCGGGTGGCGGGGGCTCCAACGCGAAGGGCGCCGGCTCCTGAGGCTCCGCGCTGTGCAGTTCCCGGGCCGGAACCCGGGTCTCGACCGGACATGACAGTCCGCTGCCCGCCCTCCGGGCGCCGGCCGAAGGGCGGGCAGCGCGCACGCGGGCGCACCGCGCTACAGGAGAGCGAAAGTGCCGGATTACAACAGTGGTGGCTTCCACCAGGACGACCACGGGATGGTCTTCGGCAACCCCGACGGGTCGTCCAACGGCAGCGTCGCCGACTACGACACCTGGGACTGGAAGCAGATCCAGGCCGCCATCGTGGGCCTCGCCTCGGGAACGCCCAACGAAGCCGCCCTGGCGCACGCGCGTTCCGTCGCGGACCCGCAGTCGCTTCAGGTGGCCTCCGGCATCTTCTACGAGATCCAGCAGCTGCTGGAGGGCGTCGCGACCAGCCTGCACGACCAGGCCGACGCGCTCGCGGGCGACAAGGGGCCCTGGAGGGGGGACGCGGCCCAGTCGTTCGTCACCATGATGACGACCTTCTCCCAACAGGTCAGGGCCAACGCCGACGTGCTCTCGGGCGGTTCGACCGGGCAGAACTCCATTCCGAAGCAACTCGCCAACAACGCGGTCGCGTTGAACAACGCCCAGATCCTGATCAACGACATCAATGTCTGGTACGCCAGGGAGGCCCTCCAGGCGGGTGCCACGCAGGGCCCCGACGGAGCGGTCTCGGTGAGTCAGAAGCCCGAGATCGTCGCCCTGATGACCGAGGACATGCGCAAGGTCCTCAAGAGCCTGGCGTCCGAGTACCAGGTGACGGTGGACGCCATCACCACTCCTCCCCCTTTGAACGTCTCGCTCAACGGCGGAGGCGGACCCACTCCGGGCGGCGGCGACGAGTTCGGCGGCGGCGGTGGCCCCGGCTCGGCCGGTGGTGGCGACATCGCCGGGTTCCCGGGCGGGGGCGGCCTGGACTCCGGCGGTGACGGCGGCGGCATCGGCGGGGGCCCGCAGAGCCTCGCGGCCCTGGCCGGGCCGCCCGACCTGGGCTCCGGCCTGGACACGGGCGGCGGCGGGGGCTCCGGTCTCGACGGACTGGGCGACCCGGCCCCCTTCCCCGGCGACACGTCCGACCTGGGCGGCGGAGCAGGCGGTGCGGGACTCGGCGGCGAAGCCGGGATCGGCACGGGCTTCGACCCCTCGGGCTTCGACAACCTGATCAATCCGGCCCCGTTCCCGGGGCTGGGCTCAGGTCTCGGTTCGGGTCTCGGTTCCGGTCTCGGTTCCGGTCTCGGTTCCGGTCTCGGCTCGGGCGGCGGGCTCGGCTCGGGAGACGAGGCGTTCCACGGGGTGTCGGCGGGCGATCCCGCGGCCTTCGGGGACACCGGCCTGGGCGTCGGCGCCTCGGGCGGCCTCGGCGACGGCCTGGGCCAAGGACTCGGCAGCGGGCTGGGCGACGGCCTGGGCTCCGGGCTCGGCGCCGCGGAGGGCACCGGGCAGCCGGCCACCTCCTCCGGCTTCCCCTACATGCCCGGCATGGGCGGCATGGGCGGCGGAAGCGCGGGCGGCGCCGGTCTCTCGGCCGAACCCTCGGACGCCTCCGGCCTGCTCGACCCGAGCGCGGAACCGTGGGAGGGCGACACCTCCTTCGGAGACGAGGAAGTGGGCTCCGAACTCGGCGCGGCGGCGGGCGGCGAAGGCCTCGGCGCAGCGGCCGGCGCCGAGGGCCTGGCCGCGGGCGGCATGCCGTACCTGCCCGGCATGGGCGGCATGGGCGGGGCGCCCGGCGGCAGGGACGCGGGAGCCGAACGCTCGGACGCCTCGGGTCTGCTGGAACCGAACACCGAACCGTGGGAGCCCGGCGAGGCCCCCGACTCGGAGGAGGTCGGCTCACCGGACGGCGTCCTGCCCGGAGTGCCCTACCTGCTCGGCTTCGGCGGGCCCGCTTCAACCGCCCGTCAGGCCACGGCCCAGGGCCGGACCGACGGCGGCGAAGGCGCCGGGGCCGCGTCGGGCGAACCGGCGGCCACCGCGGAGACCGGAGAGGCCACGAGCGGTGCCCCCGTCATGGTCGGTTCCGACGGACTTCCGGTGCCCGTCCCCGACAGCACCGCCGCGGTGGTTGCGCGTCCGCTGCCCGGCGACGGCGAGGAGGACTTCTCCGCCTGGGAGGCGACGGCGGGCGCGGCAGCGTTCGTACCCCTTCTGTGGACACTCCCCCGGCAGGGGCAGGCGGAGTCCGGCGACGAGGACGAAGACCGGCTGGCGCACGAGCCGCGCACCACCTGGCAGCCGGAACGCCAGGCCCCCGGGACGGCACCGGCCCCCGCCGTCACGCCGTACCTGTCCCTCGCCGACGAACCCGAGCCCGAGGCCGCGGAACCCGAGGCGGACCCCGACGAGGAGGAGGCGGAAGGAGCCTCCCGGGCGGCCGCCGACCTCTTGGTCCAGGAAGAGAGCACGTGGGGGGCGGTCCCGGGCGGTTCCAGCCCGGTCTTCTAGTCCGCCCGCACAGGGCGGCAGCCACCCCCACCGAAAGGAAGCATCCACATGCCCAGCCGATACGACCAGCAGATCGAGGACCTGCTGGCCCAGTACCGCCGACAGCGCGACGAAGCCGTCGAGACCCGGCGGCGGATCAACGAGACGACGTCGACGGCCACCGCGCCGCGCCAGGCGCTGAAGGTCACCGTCGGCGCCCAGGGCCAGGTCACCGCCCTGGAGTTCCCCACCGGCGCCTACCGCCGGATGCCCCCCAAGGAACTGGCCGACCTGCTGCTCACCACCATCCAGCAGGCCAGGGCGGAGGCCCTGAAGAAGGTCGACGAGATCGTCTCCGAACAGCTGCCCGCCGGGCTGTCCCTGTCGAGCATGCTCCAGGGCCAGGTCGACGTGAAGAGCCTCCTGCCGGAGGAACCGGTGATGCCGGAGACGGCGTACGACGCCGTCGTCCACACGACACAAGGAGAGACCCATGGCTGAGCTGGACGTCGACACCGGAGGCATCAGGCCGGCGGTCGAGCAGATGCGTCTGACGGCCGACAAGTTCAAAACCATCATGGACCAGATGCGGGCCGCCGTCGACGAGCACCGGGACGCCTCGGGAAACGACAGCACCGGGGCGAAGTTCCGCGAGCAGCACGACCCGGCGGCGGCCAACATGTTCGCCGCTCTCCATGGCTACTCCGGCACGGTGGCGGCGACGGCCGACCGGATAGACAGCCTGGGCCAGCTCCTCGTCAAGACGGAGGACACGGCGGGGGAAGAAGCGGCGCGCATCGCCAAGTCGGGGAATTGACGAACGAGTCCCTCACGCCGTGGGTGGCTGAGGTGGTGTGAGAGGCGGTATGGGCCATGGACGGCGATCTGCAGATGCCGGATGCGGTGGCGTCGGTGGCGGCGTTGATCGTGGGGTCGGACTGGCCCAAGGGGAGTGAGACGGGGCTTCGGCTGCTGGGCGACGCGTGGGCGGAGGGTGCGCGGCAGTTGCACGGCCTGGGCGGTGAGTTGGGCGCGTCCGGGAGCGGGGTCCTGGAGAGTGTGGGCGGCCGGATCGCGGACGAGTTCCGGGACTTCGTCACCGACATGGAGCGGATGGTCCCGGGTCTCGCCCAGTCGGCGGGGCAGATGAGCGATCTGTCCGAGCAGACGGCACTTCAGATCGAGTACGCCAAGGCCATGATCATCACGCAGGCGATCCTGGTCTTCCTCCAGGTCCTGCATTTCCTGCTGTTCGGCCTGCCGGAGGCCGCGGCGGTGGAACTGACCGCGGGCCGGTTCGTGGTGTCACAGCTGCTGAAGGAGCTGCTGGTCTCGATCGGGACCGGCATCGCGCTGAACGAGGTCAGCGACGTGCTGGTGCAGGTGGGCCAGTTCATCGCGGGTCACCGGCACCAGTGGGACACGGACGCCACGGTGTCGGCGATAGAGTCGGGCGCGATCGGCGGCGCGGTCGGCGGTCTGACGTTCGGGGTGGCACGGCAGGTGAAGCCGCGGTTCGCGGTGTCGCTGGGCGGCAAGCTGCTGCTGAGCGGTGTGGTCGGTGGCGTCACCGAGGGAATCACGTACGGCATCTGGGGCGGCGACACGTCCGCGTTCGGCTCCGCAATCACGTCCGGGTTCCTGGGCGGCCTGGAGGGCGGCCACAAGTTCCGCTTCTCCCGCTCTTTCAACGAGGGCTACGTACGTCTCAACGACGTCCCGAGCACGCCCGGCAGACTGGGCGCCGCGATCACCGACGCGATCGCGTCTCTCGGCACCGGCCTCACCGGCCTCCTTGAAGCGGGGGCGGCCGCCGGAGCGGGCGCGAGCGTGGGAGCCGGCTCCGGATCTCCGGCCCGAGCGGGAGCAGGCTCCGGCTCACGGGCCGGAGCGGGAGCAGGCGCGGGCAGGGGAACCGGCACGGGCACCGGCACCGGCAGAAGCTCCGGCGCAGGCGCGGACGCCGGTTCTGGCAGAGGCTCCGGAGCGGGTGCGGGTCTGCCCGAGGTGATGACCGAGAAGAGCCAACTGGGCCTGACCACGGTCAAGAACGGCATCGTCTCCGGCACCGCGCGCACGCACAACGAGCTGACCACGTCCCGCGACTACACCGCCCCCGCCACGGCGGGTGGCGGCGCGCACGCGGACGTACGGACCGAGTCCTCTCCCGCCGCCACGGTCGAAGGCTGGCCCGGGGCGACCCTCGCCAGCCACCCGGTCACCGGCCCACTCGACCTGTCGAGCGTCGTCACATACGGAAACCAGACCCAGGCAACACCAGCCACCCCGCACCCCGACACCGCTTCCGGCACCGGACCGGCAGCGGCCGCCCCGAGGACGGCATCCGCGGCGACACCAGCATCCGGCGCGGGCACCGGAACCTCCGGGGTACGCGCGGCGGCGGCCTTCGATCGGCCCGCGACCGGATCCAACGGCCCGGCCACCTCCGCGACCGCACCCGGCGACGTCACCAGCCGCTCCGCCCCCAACACCGTCCGGACCGCGACCGGGCCACAGGCACCGACGTCCGGCACACGCACGGCGGGCGAGCATGCAGCGGCTGTCGTGGCGCCGGAAGACCACGGCCTCCTGAATTTCGAGACGCGGTTTCCCGGGCCGGACACGACAGCGACCGCGGTCTCCGCTTCGGGAACCGTCCCGGCGACCCCGGACACCCCGCCGGTCCCGCCTCGGCGCAACCCGCCGGCTCCGGTCCATCCCGCACTCGTCACGACGAACGCGTACAAGACGTTGGTCGGCCTGCAGAGCGGCCTCGAGAAGTCCAGGGCCGATCTCCACGGCAGGATCACCGCAGCCGCCGAACAGGCCGCCGAGCACGCCCCGCTGACTCCGTCCGAACGCCTCGAACTCAAGGAAGCCATCAAGGGCGTCGCCACCGTCGTCCGCAGGCAAGGACTCTCACGCAGCAGCGATCTCGACGAGGCCCTCACCAGAGTCGCCGACATGGTGGCCCTCCAGCAACAACATCACAACGCCATGGAACTCGGCCAGGCCACCGCGGAAACGATCCTGACCGGCGGCCGGGTCCGCGTGAAGGGTGGAGCCGCCGCCCACGAAGCCGACCGCCCCGACGCCGCCCCCTCCGCCTCCCGGTCCGGTCCCGTGCCCGGACCGTCCCGGCTCCAGACGCCCGGCGCCCCGGGGCAGAACACGCCGACGACGGGCCCGCGCCCTCATGACCTCGTCGCAGAGCTTCAGAAACGGCGAGGCCCGCTCAGCCACGACGACTCGGATGCGGACGCGGACTCCGTGTGGAACGAGCAGAGCGACGCGGCCCCGCCGCCGCGCGCCGCCGCCCACGTGCCGACGCGGTTTCACGAGACGACGCCGGTCCGCTCCGACGTCGTGCCGGAGCGCGATGCCGAGACGCCCGAGCCCGAGCACCGGACCGAGCACTCCGACGCCGACGAGCAGCCGCCGGCGGAGGAGCAGGCTCCCCCGCCCCCTCCGGCCGTACTCCCGCCCGCGCCGCTGCCGGTTGGCCCGTTCGAGGCGCGCACCCTGTGGGGGGACGAGGCGTTCGTCGACTTCGGTCTGGCCGTCAGGGAGCTGCGGTCCGACAACACGATCCGGTCGCTGCCGATGGCGTACTCCCACGAGGAGGTGGCCGGAGGCCTCGCGAGGGAGGACGCTCATGGCAACTGGCCGGTCTGGGAGTACCGCTACGCGGCGTACCAGGCCGTGGCGGGAGCGGCCGAACACCGGCTCCGGCTGATCGTCGAACGGGCCGAGCGGACGGTCCGCACGAAGGCGCCCGGTGATCCGGAACGGGACCGTGCGGAACGTCTGCTGAAGACGGAGTCGTCACTGGCTGAGGACGGCTGGCTGCCCGAGTACCGCAGCGAGTTCCTGCACATGAAGACGCTGCTGGAGGAGAGCGGCATCCTGGACGCGCTGCCGAACGAGCTGGTCGTCAACGAGCGTTGGAACCTCTCGCCCGAAAGCGACGAGAGCGCCAGGACGCCGCACGCCCTGGTCTCCCCGGACGATCCGACGGGCCCGATCGGCGGCTCACTGCGCGCACCCGGCGGCGTGTCGGAGCGGTTCTACGCCTGGCTGGACGACAACGGCGGCAACAGCGTCTTGCTCGGCAACTGGTCGGCCGACCAGTCGTCCGGCTCCATCACCACCGAGGCGCTGCGCTTCAAGATCTTCATGAGCCACTTCCGGCCGGCGAAGGAGCCGGGGACCTTCTACATGCCCGGCCTCGACGGCACGTCGTTCCAGCACGACTCGGTGCCGTCCGAGGGCCATCGCGAGCCCACGAAGCTGACGTTCTTTCACAAGTCGTACACACGGAGCATCGCGGCCCAGCACGCCTTCACCCACGCGATCCTGACCCGGGTGAGGATGCCGAACGTAGATCCGGAAAGAGGGGTCGTCCAGCTTCTGCGCCTGGACAGACGAGACGTGGTGGAGGGTGCCAACGGCGACCAACCCCCTGCCGACGGCGACCGGATCAACCTGCGGCGCGGGCCCGCGGATTCCTACAGCCTGCTGGAGCCGTACAAGGACCCCGGCGACATCAGCCACTCCTTGGGGGCGTTCTGGGTCACCTCGCAGGAGATCCCGCTGCACCAGGTCTTCGGGACGTACCTCCAGAGCAGGACAAGGGCCGGGAACGAGCGGGAGCACACCCTCTTTCTGTGGGACCACGAGAACGAGTTCCTCGCGATGTCCGACGGCGTGGAGTCCGTCTTCCACGGCACCACCGTCCCCCCGCGCCTGCCCGCGGCACCGGCGACGCCGGCCTCGCACCCCGACGCGGCCGCAGTGTCCCTTCGCACCTTCGCCGAGCCCGCGGGCGGCTACGAACCGCCGCCGATCGTGCGGCCCGTCGCCGAAGGCCCGACGGCCGAGATCGGCCACCCCGACCAGGACGGCTCCCGGCCCGCCGACGCCGATCCGCCCGCGGCCGACGCCATTGCCCCGGCGGACGCCCCGGACACCCTCGGCCCCGTGCCGCCCTCGGGGTCACCGGAGCCTGACCCGGCGCCGGCCGGGCAGGGCGGCCGGCACCTGCGTTCCCTGGCCGGCATCAAACTGGTCGACGCTCCCTGGCCCCAGATGGTGGCCGATCTGCGAGGACGGATCCTCCAGACCCTCCCGGCGAGCCGCCGCAACGACCAGCGGACCCTCCTCGCCCTTGACGCGGAGGTGAACGAGGTCCGGCTCCTCGACAAGCACAGGGAGATGCTCGACGGCTGGAATTTCCGGATATGGGCCGGAAAGGTGCCTTACGACGTGGTCGTCACGGCCCGCCCCCAGGGCTGGCATCCGGTGGCCGACCCGCCGCTCCCGAGCGCGGACGGCCGCGACGGGTTCGAACACACCGCCACGTTCACATCCGCCGCCCGGCCCGACAAGACGACCCGCATGACCTCCAAGGGGGGTGCGGATTCCGGCGCCACCTCGATCGATCCCGACCCTGTCCGCCCTCTGCTGGGTCTGGCGACGCTCTCCGGCAAGGTCGGCGGAGCCCTGCACCTTTCCAACACCTCGGTGAACAGAACCACCGAGGCGACCGCGAAGACCACGTTCACCGGCCCCGTGGGCACCTACCGCTCGGCCTTCCACTACGACGTCACCGTCCACGGCCCCACCGGGCGGCTGACGCCACGGGACGGCAGCCTGATCGCCCATGACGTCACGGCGGAGATCGCGCACGTCGAACCGGACGGGGACGGCCGGACGGGCGCCCACCCGGGGCTCCTCGCGGGCCGGCCGCTCGACGTCACGGGGCTCGACGCCGTCCGCGACCGCGTACTCGATGATCTCCTCACTCCCGCGGAGGCCCGGTACGGCACCGTCCGCAAGGACGTCCGCGAGTTCCTCAGCCCGCGGAACGTCGTCGACCATCTCGACACCATGTCGACGGGCGGGCACCTCATCTCGAAAGAGCTCACGCTGCGAAGCGGCCACCGGGCCCGGCTCGAACTCCGCGTGCTGCGCAACGGCGACTCGGCCGTCGAGGGCACCGTCGCCGGCCGACAGACCTTCAGCAGCAAGACCACCGCGGAACGCGCGGACGGCCGCATCGACATCTCCAGCTGGTCCGTGGGCCTCAGCGGCGGCTCCGCCTTCCAGGTGTGGAAGAGCGCCTCGGCCAGTCAGTCCGACTGGCTCCAGATCACCGGCGGATACACCTACGGTTCCAGTCTGCTGCCCATGACCCACCTCAAACAGAGCGCCACTCTGGAGGACAGCGTCGAGCACGAGGGCAGGCACGATCTGCTCGTCACTCCGGTGCGGTTCGAGGTGCGGCTGATACGGCTGACGAATCCGGACCACTGGTCGGGGGAGCTGAACCTGGGGTGGGGGAACCGCGGGACGGCCACCGATCCGGAGAGTGCGCCCTCCCCGTTGGACGGCACGATCGTCCAGGTCCGGCAGCATCACCCGGACACCGTGTCCGCGCCCCCTGCCGACCATCCGGAACAGGAACGCGAGGGCACCCCGGTTCCGCGGACCGCGGCTCCGGACCTGCGTGATCCGTTGGTCGCCCACCGCACCGCCTTCCTCGACGTTCCCGGCTCGCGGCACCTTGAGGAGGCCATCACCGGGCGGCTGCGCGAGCTGGACGAGGGACTTCTTCCGCTCTACGGCGACACGGCCACCGGCAGCACCCGGGAGGCGCTGCGGAACCGAGCGGCACTCCGGGAGTTCCTGTCCCCCTCCGCGCTGGCCGGCAACGGCCGGGACCTGCTGAACGGGCGCTACCGAACCGTCATCGGCTCGCCCGGCCAGGCCCATGAGGTGGTGGTCCGCGCCCGTCTCGGCCGAGGGACCGACGAGGGCTCCGTGCTGTCGACGGCGTCCAGGAAGGCGAGTTCCACCAACAGCAGCACCAGAACCGTCATGCGGGAGGGCAAGCACACCGGGACCCTCTCCGCGATGGCACGCCAGGGGCTGATCCCGGACGACACCGTACGCGTGATGGTCCCGGGCGGCCTCGACCTCTCGTACGCGGCGGCCGACCACACCGCCGTCGGCACGGAGACGCAGCTCGTCCGGGAGTTCCGGCACACGGGCGAGGCCGATGTCTTCGCTTTCGAGGTGACGTACCGCGTCATGGTCCGCCCGCATCACGAGGACGACGCTCCGGGAATCCTGTCCGGCGACGACGGCCGACACGACGCGGGCACCGACCAGCCGATCCGTCTCGACGGGCAGGAACGGCTCCGCGTCGAGGTACGACGCCCGGCGCCCCCGGCGTCGCCGCCGCCCGCTCGCCTCACGATCCAGGATCTGCCGGAGACCCACAGGATCCTCAGTGTCGAGGAGGGTGATTTCACGGGGCGGGCGACGGCCGCCCTGGCCGGCGCCTACCACTCCCGCGGCACCGGTCTTCTGCCCGGAAGGACCCCGCCGGCGGCCGTGCCCGGCCTCGCCAAGGCGGTGCACGACTTCGCCGGGGAGGCTCAGCTGACCGCCATGGTCGACAGCTCTCGTCAGGGCTGGTTCAACACCAGCGACCTGTACGTGGGCAAGGACCGGGTGGGGTTGTCCGTCCGTACCCGCTTGACCGACTTCCGGTACCTCGAAACGCTCACCGGCGAAGGCACCCTCGACCTGGAGGTGAAGTCGAGCAGCACCACCGGCGCCACCGGACAGACGTCAAAGTCCGTGGGGGGCAGCTTCGGCCCCGACTTCAACGACGCCCCTGAGACCATGGCCGGAGCGCTGGTCACCAACCGCCAGGAGCGCCTCGGCTTCCGCGGCAAGCTCAGCGGTCAGTGGGACAGCCTCGACACGATCAAGTACAAGGCGACGGACTCCTACAAGTGGTCCGCCCGCTCGACGACCTGGCACGTGTACGAGACGACGGCCGACATGCGGATCACGGGCCGGGTCAGCGCCGGGGACGGAGTCCCGCACTTCGGTGCTCCCGTCACCCACGCGCCGCGCGTGCTCGTCCTGCTCTCCGACGAGGACGTGGCCCGGATCCACGAAGCGTCCACGGTCCCGGACCGCACGATCGAGAGCCCACCGGTGGCCGGTCCCGGCCCCACCACCCTGCGCACCCGCGGCCCGGCCGACGTGCCGCCGCCCTCGCGGTCCGGCACGGACTCCACGCCCGCCACCACGCCCGCCAGCACGCCCTCGGCCCGCCCCGGCACGGACGGCACACTCGACGTCCCGCCCGAGTCCCCGACGGGCGACGCGCCACGCAGGACGCCCCTGATCGGTACCGGACCTGTGTGGATCGCCGACACCGATCCCGTCCTGCACGAGATAGCGCGCCAGAGCACCCGGCAGGCGGACGCGGCACAGGGCCCCGGTCCGGACGGCGGCGTGCCGGTCGCGGCCCTGCGATTCGCCAACGCCTTCTCCCCCGCCAACCTGGCGTCCCGCTGGCAGGAGCTGACGACCACCGGCATATCGGAGACCGTCGTCCGGACGACCCAGTGGGGCACCGTCGCCACCACGGCATGGGTACGCGCGATCCCCGGCGACTGGACCGACGTGGGGCCTCGCCCCGGTGTGTCCCTGACCCACGATTCCTCTGTCACCGAGACGCTCACCGGGAAGAACGGCCGCAAGGTGACCAGAAGCGGTGAGGTCAACGGGCGCGTCGGAGTGCAGACCGGGCGAGAGCATCTGAACTCGGTCCTCTGGCTCGTGAGCGGCGGCCTGGAGCGCAGCCAGGAGATCGGGGCCGAGTCCGGTGTGACCACGACGAGGGAACAGAAGACCGCCGGATTCGGCGGCGCGGCCTCCGCCTGGGAGACGGAGGTGCGGTTCGAGGTCGTGGTCTCCGAGCAGGATCGGACGGGACGGTTCGTCAACCTGCCCGCACCGGATGCCGTGCTGCCCACCGGCAAGGCCGTCACCCTGGTGCCGGACTCCCTCACCACCTTGGAGGAGCCGGGCCGTCCCGTACCCGACGTGGCCGTCCGCCGCGACGGGGACGGTGCCGACTTCCCCACGACCGTCCCCCGGGACGGAATCGAACTCGACGACCTCCGGGCGCCGGACAGGCAGAACGGCCGGCCGACGGATCTGAACGCGGCGCACAGCCTGATGCACTTCGACAACACGGCCGACCTGCTCGCCGGAGCACTCCGCGTGCACGCCGCCGCACGGCCGGGCGGGACCGGCGTCGTCGGACAGGTCGGGGCGTACTCCTCACACGTGCTGGCACAGGGCGCCGGCCTGGTCACGGCGGCGGCGCGAAGGAGCCCGCTGCAACCGCTCATCGACCGTGCGACCACGTTCTACGCGTCGTTCGGTGCCGACGGCCGGCTCGCCGCGGACCATCCGCTCCGCCTGGAGCAGTCGCTGTCCGTCGAGGACCGCTCCGCGATCCGCAGCGGACTCTCCCATCTGAACGCGCACTTCGACCAGCTCAAGGGCGATGGCTACCGGATTCCCGGCACCCAGGTAGAGCTGCGCGTGGACGCCCTCGGTCCCGGAGTGGAGATCAGCCGCCGCGAGGCGACCGACGCTCTCACCGTCTCCCGTGAAGGCGAGTCCTCGACCAGCAACGTTCTCGGCGCGGGCTGGTCGGTCAGTCCTGCCAACTTCGCGGTCCTCACGGACAAGCCGCTGGTCTGGGTGCCCTTGAACGCCCCTCTCCGCATCAGCCGCGACCGGCTCACCGACTCGGTCGAACCGGTGACCATGGCTCCCGGCGCACCGAGGCGCGATCCCGCCGCCCTGACGCTTCCAGGCGGTACGGACGCACCGGTGCCGGGCCGAGCGGACATCACCGGAACGGTCGCCCTGGTACGGCAGCCGGTCCGGTTCACCGTCCGTAACCCCAACGGAGCCTCCGAAACGGTCCTCGGTCACGCCCTGGTGTGGCGTGCCGTCGCCGCCGCGGACACCGAGGCACCCGCATCGCCCGTGTCCGGCGAAGGCCGGCTTCCGGACCCGCGTCCCCACGACGCCGAATCCACGACCCGGCACCCTCGGGGACCGTCGTCGGATCCGGACGACGCCAGGCCCCCGTCACCCGTCCGGGACGACGGAGCCCCGAGTGACGATCACGCCGCGCCGGACTCCCGGCCGGAACCGGACCCCGCCCCCGCCGATGACGACGCCGAGGGACCGGCCCCGCTCAGCGCCAAACGGGCCGGCAAGCGTCCCGAGCACGCCGAGGACAGTGTCGGGGGCCGGGTGGCCCAGGCGCTCGGGCTCCGTCCCGAGCTGGGCGAGCAGTTCACCAACTCGCAGCTGGTCGGTGCCCAGTCGCTCCTGGAGGCGGAAGGACGCCTGCCCGGCGGATCCCCGGCCGACGGCCCGATGAACGAGCGGCGCGCGCGGCACCTGCTCGAAGCCGCCGAAGCGCTGGTGCGGCGTGACGACGCCCTCCCCCCGGCCGCCGGTCCCGCCTCTCCCGTGGACGGCTCCGGGAGCGGCGACCCCGTTGTCCGCCCCGAGAGCTCCCGGCCGCCGGCCGCCGAGGCCTCCCCGACAGACGGCGGCTCCGCGGGGGAACATCCGGCCCCGGCCGCACGGTCCCGGCTGGCGACGCTGCTCGAAGCCGTGGGGGGCAACGACGTCCTGTACGCGCATCCGACGGACCAGCCGGCGGTACGACTTCGCGGACCCCGCGAGAGCGGTTGGCAGGCGCGGACGCCGAATCAGTTGTCCGCGGCGCAGTGGTGGATCATCCCTGAGGGCACACGGAACAGCGCTGCCAAGGAGCGCCTGGAGACCTCGTTGGATCCGCAGACGTTCCTGGAGACCGACGGACTTCATTCCCAGGCGTTCGCGGACGCCGGCCGAGCGGTGGCCGGTTTCGAGCCGGGGAGCACCGCGGGCAATGCCGAGGTACTGGAGCGTCTGGGGCGCCGCGACCCGCAGACTGCCGGGTACTGGCAGGCCCAGGACCAGCGGGACCGCATGCTGGGTGTCGCCGTCCGCAGCGCGCTGGGCGCGTACAACGCCCAGCCGAGGACGCTCGAATCGGCACGGGCCGCGCAGGTGAGAGCCGCCGTCGCGGCCGGGGACGGTCGGCTCGGGACCATGGAGAAACTGCTCGAGTCGTACAACGGTGTGGCGATAGGAGGCAACCACAAGGAGACGTCGATCTGGTCGTTCCTGACCGAGAACATGGCGGAACTGCGACTGCACACCATCTATCTGGAAAGCATTCGCCAGGACAGCTACGGGCGCCATCTGGAGCACTACTTCAGCGATCCCGAAGCAACCATGCCGGGCCCTCTCGCGACATTCGTCCGCCGTTACGACGATTCCAAGAGCTTCAAGGACAACGGGATGCGAGCCCTGTTGGAGGCGGCTCACAGAAACCGTGTCCGTGTCGTCGGCGTGGACGGCCGGCCGGCTCGGATGCCGCGCGTCCCCCGCCCGGAGGAGCCTCTCGGTGACCGCCTCTACCACCGTGTGGCGGCCATGAACACCTACACCGCCGGCCTGATCCGCGACGACCGCCTCAAGGCGCCGGCGGGCAGCCGTTACGTGGTGGAGCTGGGACAGGCCCACGTGGGCATGTACCGGGGCCCGGTGCGCGCCGTCAACGTGCACGGAAGCCTGTTCGCCCAGGGTGAGGAGTTCCCCGGCGTCGACAGGCTGCTCGGCATCCCGGGCGTGGTCCGGGACGGCACAGGCGAGCTTCGCCCCGCGTGGGACTCCGGGCCCGAGGCGGAGGGCGGCAGCGGAGACGGGACCGTGCGGGAGCGGCCGACCGCCCCCCGGCCCTCCGGCTCTCCGGTCGGCGGCAACGCCGTCGTCGTGGCCATGGCCAACACCGACGACAGCATGGTCAACGGGTTGCGCCGGTCCGTCGAGGAACATTTCACCCGCCATCTGAGCGGGCCGCCGGCCACGTCATCGGTGCGAAGCGGGGAACTGAACAGGGCGGCGGACGCGGCAGCGGCCGACCCCGCCGTCCGGAAACTGCACAGGGCGTTCGCGTCGTTCCGCCCCGAGGAAAGTGTCCATGACCTCTTCTACTCCTGGTGGCACAAGTCGGGTGGACCGGGAGATCCCGGTCCCGCGACCTGGCGGGCGGCTCATGTCGCCCTCGAGTCCCTGGGCCCGGGGACACGGCATGTGGTGGGCGGCGATCTCGCGCTGCACCTGCAGGGTGCAGGCGTCGGCAGGCGTCCTGGCGAGGTCGATCTGCGCGTCCCTCGTGACGCCGACCTCCGGACCGTCCGCGAACAGGTCGCCGCGGCCCTGCGCGGCGCGCACTTCACCGTGGCCGTCGGCGGCACGGCCGCCGCACCCGAGTTGCGCGTCCACCCCTCGGGCCGGACGGCGGACCCGGTCACCCTGAAGATCTCCCACCTCGGCTCGGAGACCACCGCGACCGTGATCGACGGGATACCCACGGCGTCCCTGGACGACGTGATCCGCGACGCGGTCAACGCGGCCACGGAAGGCGGCGGGCCGGAGGGGTTCGCCCAGCTCAGCGACCTGGTGAGCGCCCGCGGGGCCGAGTTCGTCCGCTCCCGCGTGTTCGCGGACTCCCGTACGACGGAGCACGAGCGCGTCGAAGCCGCTCTCAGGCAGTCGATGGGGAGAATGGCCGACGACCGCCTCGACGCCTACGGAGCGAACAGTTTCCGAGTCCGCATGAACGTTCAGCGGCTGCTGGACGACACCCCGCGGGCGAGGCGGTCGAATCTGCTCGCACCGCTCGCACGGCAGGCGCGGCCCGACACGGTGGCGGCCCTGGAGGTGCCGTTCGCAGAACGGGCGGCCGACATCGACGAGGCCGCCGACACGCGTCTGCGCGCGCTCGCCCGGCAGGCGAGCCACCTGGCGTCTCCGGACGACCTTGAGACGGTGAGCATCAGCGTGGAGGCGAGCGCGAACGGCTACGCGGCCCTGCGCCGAAGGACCGCCGGCCTGCCCGCCGTGTCCGACCGGGCCAACCAAATCGCCGACGACCGTGCCGACACCATGGCCGGCCGCAGGGCCCGGCAGGTCGTCACCAGGCTCGTGCATCATCTGACCGCCGAGCTGACGACTTCCGGACGGGGCGATCAGGCGCATCACCTGGCGGAGCGACTCGTCCGTGCCGGTGATCGGCTGCGGGAAGAACACCTCCGCGTGGCCAGGGTCGTCCTCGCCAAGCAGGGCTTCGACAACACGCTGCGTCTGCAGAGTCCGGACGGCCGGGCCCTCAACCTCCGCGACGCGGGCGACATGCGTTCGTTCGTGGAATCGTGGAGCCGGCAGGGGAACCTGGCGCCGGTGCGACTGCTGCTGCACAGGCTGCAAAGAGCGGGCCACGCCCAGGAGTTCCGCCAGATGCAGCAGCTGCTGCACGACAGCCGTGACGTAGGCAACCAGATGGCGTTGCCCAAGAAGATCCACATGTACTGGGCGGGGAAGCGCCCGACGGACGAAGCGCTGGCCAACATCGACGCCTGGGCCGCGAAGGCCGATGCCCAGGGATGGCGGCTGCACCTGTGGACCGACGAGACCTTCCAGCAGTGGCCCTCGGACGTACGTGAGCGGCTGCTCCAGAACGTCGTGGTGCGCACGGACAGCGGGACCGTCGTCTCGCGGCACGGCGGTGAGCCGGCGTCCCGGATGTACGAGCTGCTGAGGGCCTCCGGGGTCCACAACATCGTTTCCGATCTGGTCCGTTACGGCATCTTCAGCGATCCCGACGAAGGCGGGGGCGTCTACCTGGACGTCGACATCGCACCGGGCAACGCCGATCTGCGGCTGCTGGAACGCGTCACCACGCATCCGGCGGACGTACCGGTCTTCGCACCGCAGCTGCGGACCTTCGACTCGCTCAGGCGAGCGCTCGTGACGGCGGGGCTGGAGGGGCGAACGGACGATTTCGACCAGCAACTGCACTGGGCCGGCCGGCACCTGTATGAGGCGGGCAGCCTCAACACCAATGTCATCGTCTTCCCCAGCGGCTCCGTCTTCGCCCGCCAGGCTCTGGACGGCATGGTTCTTCGCTACGGAAGATTCATGGACGACTTCCGCGGCCGTCTGGGCCATTCCGACATCGCCGCCTTCCAAGGGCAGCTCACGGGGATGCTCAAGGAGTCCGCCGGAAACATATCCGGACCGGGGCTCCTGCAGGAGACCGGTTATCTCCCGGCCGGTTCGCATCCCCTCCTGAACAGCTATGCGCGTGACAACCTCGGCGTGAGGTCACTGGACGAGAACGGCAGGATCCGCCCCAGCCTGGAGGGCGACGAGACAGCAGTCCTGTTCGAGCCGAGGATCGTCGACTGGATCCTGAGCCTGCGCACTCTGACTCCGGAAAGCGACAACACGCTCGACGGGCCGACCGCCGCCGACCGCGTCGCGGACGGCAGGAGTGCGGGGCCGAACGGCGCCCTGCGCAATCCGTCCGCCTACCCGGTACGGACACCCGGCCTGCACGGACCTCTGACCGCCCTGATCCGGGAGAAGCTCGCGGGCGAGGACCCGAACATCGACGAGATCGCCACCCTGGCGAGGGCCCGCGACCTCGCGAGCAGAGAGGCGGCACGGCGCGCCCCGGTCGCACGGAGCACGCCGACGGCCGCTCCGCGCGACCGGGACGAGCACGCGGTCGACAGTGCGCGGATCCTGCTCGAAGGACACTTCAACCGCGTCCTGAAGCACCTCACGCCGTCCGACGCCACGACGGGCCTCGACCGGGAGACCGTGAGGTCCGCGGCCGAGAAGGACCTGGCGATCCAGGGCCTGCACGAGAAGCTGACGTCCAGCGGATCGAAGGACGAACTCGGGGATCTCTTCGACACCTGGTGGCAGGGACGCACTCGTCCAGAGCCGAACGCCGGCGAGACAGCCCTGGCCGCGAACGTCCGAGAGAGGGTGGGCCCACGGCGTCCCCGGGTATGGGACGCACCCGGGCTGAAGAGAGCGGTCGACGCCGCTCTGACCGACTTCGAGGCCCGGAAGATCACAGGAGGGATCGACCAGGAGACCCTGTCGCAGCAAGAATGCTGGGAGCTGCTGCGCACGCTGGCGGGGAAGCTGTTCCCCCAGGGGATCGCCCCGGCGGACTCCTCGGTGACCGACATGGACTTCGGTGTCCGTCCGGCAGAGAGCTCACTGGTTCTCGGGCAGTGGAAGACGGTCAACTCGCTGCAGACGGTGGCGGCCGCGATCACGGCTGCGGGGCCGGGCAGCACGGCTCTGGTGCTCATACGACGGCCCGACCGAGCAGGACATGCCGTCGCCGCCTACGTGCTCCCCGCCGACCACGAGACGGGGACGAGCAGGGTGGTGTGGCTCGACCCGCAGTCCCCTGACCGCCGGATCAGTACCGAACCCCCCGTCATCGCGACCGCCGAGGCACGGGCCGTCATCGTGGGCCGGGAGGCTCGCGTACTCGACGACGCTCTCGCCCACCTCGTGGAATCGTCCAGCCTCGCGAGCACGCTCATCGACCGCTCGGTCGTGCATCGCTACGGTGCGATCTCGGTGGAGGTCGAATTTTATCAACACCTCGGCAGGTCGAATCAATCCGGAATCCGATACGACGATGTCGTCGCAACACACACGTCGGGAACCGAGATCAGAGTCGATACACAGACCTTCTGGAAGGGTGGGGACACACTCTTCCTCGACGCTGACGACGCATTCGCCAAGGGGCACAGATTTCCCGAAGCGGTCGATTACTATATTCCGGAATTCATTCCGAGCCCTGCGGCCATACATCCCGGCGAACAGCGCAGCCTTAATCACGAATCGTTCATCGCTTTGACCAATCGCACCCACGACCAGATGAGCGTCGAAGTTCCCGCACCACTGAGCAGCATTCTCCGTCCGGAAGACGGATGGCAAGTCGCTCCACAATTCGAGGGCCACCTGATCCATCCGGCACCACAGGGCACGGACCGCGCGTCACCCTACACCCAGTTCACTGTCGGTGTGCCGGTCCACGGGATTCTTCCCATGCTCCACCTGGTCGAATCCCGAGGGCAGGGAATATCCGAAGCAGCGCTCTTCTCCGCCTCGCGTGAATTTGGTGGAACTCTGGCACGATGGTTCATAGAGGATCACTACGGACAACAGGTAGGATCCGACGCGGTCCATCTGCTGAGCGGGCTTCCACAGGTTCGGGAGATATGGGGTTTCGGATGGTTGACCTTCAACCACGTGTCCGCAACACCCTTCCGGAACGCGTTCCGCCCCGGTTCCCTGGTGAAGAATCGACTTCCAGCGGCATCCAGAAATCCGCTGGGCGAAATCAGGGCAGCCCTGCATCCGGCCGGCAGGGCGTTCCTCCGGAATAATTTCCCCAGGATCCGCGACCTTTTCACCGCCAAGTTGGGTGACATCTTCGCGGCGCAGGGACGCCGGCGGCCGCATGCGAATGACATCCTTGAGCAGATATTGTCCGGAAGTCACGACGTGGGTGACTACCTGGCCTACGCGATCAACGGCAGGACGGAATACGGGGAATCGGTCAGCCAGTTCGCCGGCGTGGGCATGGCCCGCAACAAGTACGAAACCCTGGAGAATATTTCAGGAGTTCCCCTCGCACTCCTGGAACTGAGACAGTTCGGCGCCCACGGCGGCACCATGAGCGAGGCGGAACGTGCCGTCAGTTTCCGCGAGATCTCCACCACCGCCCAGGCGAGCTTCGGCGAGAATGTGGCACGCCTCGCCTCGAACGCACCCGGGGAGACGATAAGGAGAGTGCTGGACGACCGACTCGTATCCGCTACGGCCCCGTTGTTCCAACTGGCCCTCCACGGAAGCGAGCGCGTCGCCCCGTCCGATCCGCCGGCGGTCGAACGCCGTGACGTGGTCGCTCTCGCCAGGTCACTGGCCGACAGGGCGCTCAACGCCACAGCTCTCGACGACTCCGCGCTCACAGGACTCCGGCGTCTGATCACCATCGGCCGGCGCGCGGTCGGCGAGGGACCACTGCCGGATTCCCTCACTCGGGAATCCTTGGAAAGGGCAGTCGCCTCCGCCCAAGCGATCATCGGGCCTCGTCCGCTCCCTGCACCCCCGGCTACGGCGACTCCGTCACTTCATCCGCCGACGTCGACGGGATCACTACGCCCGCCGCCGTCGCACGGCCCCAATGCATCGGCCGGCCCCTCCCGTTCCGTCGCCGTCGACGGTGCCCCGCAGGCCCGACGAGCACCGTTCTCGGTCGTGGCCGAGCGTGGAGGCGACACCGGCAACCTGTCGAGGGACGAGAGGCACGATGAGTCCTCCGCGATCGAGGAGGCGGAGGAGATCGAGCGCCGACGGCTGGAGGACCGGATCACCGACGATTTCGGGATCAAGTTCGACAACGAAGCGGGAGTCAGGGCGGTCACAGAAACCAACGCGACCGCCGACCCCGAGGTCCACGGCCGGATCAAGGGGACGACATGGCCGGTGCGCGCACTGCGAGAGCTGAACTCCGGCTTGCAGCACTACAAGCCGATTCTCGGTAAGCACCGGGCGGCCTCAAGCCGCGCCGGCGCCGAACAGGAGATCAACACCGTCGCTTCCGTGAACCTCGCGATCAGGAACAAAGAGCTCTTTTTCAAAGCCGCCGGGCAGTACATCGAGTCGCACAAGATCTTCAACATCTACGCGATGCCGCACCGCGAGGTGAATCGCGTGGAGCAGACAGTGACACACGAACTTTCCCACGGGCTGCTCAGCTACGCACTCGGTGAATTCGGGAACGAGTTCTGGACCGGGTCCCAGAGGCCCACCACGTTCAAGCGCACGCCGGCAGAGGACTTCGAGTACGCCATCGCCCACCGCCTGCAGAACCCTGCGGCCTTGGAGCAGAGGTCACCTCGGCATGCCGCAGCGATAGCGGCCCTCGAAGAGCGCAGACCCGGCATGATCGTCAAGAATCCGGACGAGCACGCCGCCGGCGCCGCAGCCCGTATCGTGGAAGAACTCGGTGACGAACTCGGCTGGTTCGCCCGGGAAGTCGGCACGTGGACCGCGGACGGCAAGCCGCAGAACTTCTTCCTCAAGGAACGGCCGATCACGGAGTACGGCGAGACGAACTCGGACGAGGACCTCGCGGAGACCGCGATGATGTACTTCACCGACAACGAACGCCTCAGGGAGCACGCTCCGTTGCGCGCCGCCTTCATGGACCGCCTCGTCGAGGGGTGGAGGCAGCGGCACGACACCGCGGCGTCGGCGCAAACCGACGACACACCGTCGAGAGCCCCGTTCTCCGTCGTGCACGACGAGGCCGACGGATCGGTGGGCGGTCAGCCCGGTCCCTCGGCACTCACCGCGTCACCGCAGGAGAGCCGCGCTGACCACCAGCAGATACAGGACCGTGCGCCGCACGTCGACGAACCCACCTTCCGTGAGGCACACGCCGAACTGATCGCCCTGGCGCGACCCGGCCAGAGCCTCGACGAGCGGATCGGGACCGTGGCCGACGCACTCGAACGCGACGGTGATGCGCAGGCGCATGAACTCGCCGAAGCCGTCAGAAGGGTCGCCGACGTTTTCACCGATCAGGGGCACGACCGCTACACACCTGAACTCGGGCAAGCCATCGACAGGGTGGTCCGGCTCGTGGCAGCACAGGGCAATTTCACCCATAGCCGTGAACTCGGCCAGGCAACCGCCCAGACCATCTTCTCCGGCCAACGCAACCGTATGAAGGGGGGCATGGACGGAGCCAACCGACTCACCAAGCGACCGCCGCAGAGCCGGCAGTACGACAGCGTGACCCGGCCGGCCCCCGACACGACATCCCCATTCCGGCCGACGGGCCCGTCGTCGGGCCCCGTCGTTCCCGTTCTGCCGCCGGTCCACGGACGGCCGGTGGCGTCGTCGTCGACTGCGCGCCGGGTCCATGAGCCGGGGCCCGACGACCGGGTGCTGCCGCACGGAAGGCCCTCGGGACCCGTGATACCTCCCGTCCCTCACGGAGAGAGGCCCTCCGGACCCGTGATACCTCCCGTGCCGCGGGATCAGGGCCAGCCCAGGCCTTCTACGACACAGGCTCCGACCACCAGGATCGCCACGACCGGCAGCAGAAATGTGACGTCGGGCGCGCCGGTTGTCCCACCGCCTTCGGCACGCGGTGCCGGACCGGACGGCGGAGCCCCGGCGGGGCCTGTCCGCCCTCCGGCGGAGCCCGCGGCACCGCTGCGGCATCCCCAACCGCCCGGACGTGGCGGCACCAAGCCCAGGGAGGAGAGCTGGTTCGTCGTCCCGGACCAGGACGACACCTTCTGGGACCACACGGGATCCCGGACCCAGCAGCGCCCGGCCCCCCAGGCTCCGGTTGTGCCAAAGCCGTCCGGACCCGCTGCGCCGGGCCCCCGGGTCCCGGTTGTGCCAAAGCCATCCGGTTCCGCCGCGCCGGTACCCCGGGTTCCGCACCCACAGCGGCCGGCCGACGTCGCACACCCCGGAGCGGGTACGTACGTGGCGACACCGCCGGCCCACACGGGGCGAATCCTCGATCCGCGCAAAGCCTGGGACATGCGGGAACCCGCCCGTTCGGCCGACCTTCTCGCGGAACTGGAAGGGCTTGGGACCGCTTACAAGCGCGCGTCGGAAGAGACGCGCGGAGATGCCTTCCGTGAGCTGACCCGGGCGCTGGATGCTCAGGGTCCGCGGGAGAGGCATTGGCTGGCGCAGCAGACCAGTGCGGATCCCCGCTCTCTCATGGTCTTCATGAGCAAAATCCTGAGCCCGCGCGACTTTTCCGACGTCGCGGCCCGCCTGATGGTGCACGTGGACCCACGAGTCCAGAACGCGGAGGCGACACGAGAAGCCGCCATCTCCGAGATGCGCACGGTCCTGCAACGCCCCCACGTGGCTCTGAGTCTGCTCAAGGCCGGCATGGCCATGGGGATAATTCCCAAGAACCTCAAGATCGCCGATGTGGCTCCTGTGGTCCTCCATAAAGACAGCACCAGCCGGTCGTACGCCGTGGAGAAAATGTCCTTCGTGTCCATTGCGGAGGAACATATAGCCCGCGAGACGGGGAACCCTGCTCCGGATACCGCTGACGCGCTTCACCTCTACGACGAGCATGCGACGGTGATCCACGAGGTTGCCCATCTCATACATTTCCATTCGCTCTCCGACGATCAAAAAAGAGATGTGCTCGCCGCCTACCAAACAAAGCTCGACGAGGGCTGGAGAGCGGAGTGGTCAACTGGTACGCGATGGGTGGACCGCGACGGAATACGGCGCGTTCCATACTCTGCCAAAAACGTGAAGGAATACTTCGCGGAGGCCGTTCGCGCCTATCTGAGCGATGGCAGGTTCTTCGACACAAGCGCGCTTCACCCGGCCAGGGCCGGAGTCGACTGGACCAGGAGAAAGGAGGCCGGTCTGCTACCCGTCCTGGAGTACCTCTTCGGGAAGAATCCGGAGATACACAGCCCTCCGACCTCCATGGCCAAGGTCTGGGAGAAGCAACATGGCAGTCCGAAATTCACCGAAAGCGCGCGGCGGAATCTCGACGCCGAACTGAGGCGACTCAATTTCAGGGGCGCCACCGCAGATTTCGCGCGCCGCCTGGCCGCGTCGGATCGCGCCGGAAGGAGGACGCTGCTGATCGAGACGCTCGACCTGCCGCGCGATCTGGATCTCGACCAGGACGGCACGCTGATGCTGTTCAGCGATCTGCCGGCGCACGAGAGACTGCGCCTGGTCGAGGACATGCGGGACGCGCAGAGTGCAGAATTCGCGAGAAGTGCGGATCGTGAAGCGCTCGTACCTGAACTCCTGTACCTACCCCAAAGAAACCTGCACTCGCTCTTCGAGGTCGATGGACTCGCGAATCGCCGACTGAGAAGGCAACTGGATCCCCAGAACTATCGGCGCGTCATGGTCGAGCTCGCCGCGGCCCGGCATGTGCTCGGAAACGCACACACGGCCGTGGAATCGCTCTTTGAACGACAGATGGCCAGTGCCACGGGAGCGAGCGCCCAGGAGGCGTTCGCCCCCCGTTCCGAAAGCCTGAAGGTTCGTCTCAATTTCTATGGGACCCTGAGCGACGGCGACATACAGCAGCTGCGCCATCACTCCGACACCTTTGACAGGTATTGGCGCTTCAACGCGAAGACTCCCTCGCCGTGGGAAGGGTTCAGGTTCGAGCTTCAAAACATCGACGATGCCACGGAAACGGGCAGATGGTTCGCGTCGAATCTCTCCACTCACCGCCCTGAGAACATAGTGAATTCACTTTCGCCTAGACAACTCGCCACTTATTCTCCACCATTTTTGAGAATTCTGAGGGACCGTCTCTCCCTGCTCCTGGGCGATGAGAGGAGGGCGCGCCTCGTGATCTCCCTGCTCGAAGCCCGGATCCGCGGACACGCGACGGCCGCGCCTTGAGCGTCCCGCGGTGTGGGGGCGGCCCGCCCGCCGCCCCGGCCGGCGCGGGCGGGCCGGGCGGGGGGGCCCGGCGCGGCGGGGCGGGC
>NZ_JBIWNY010000029.1:80544-122836 GCF_044767465.1 Streptomyces sp. NPDC101237
CCCCCCCCCGCCCGACGAGGTCAGGCGAGCTTCTTCAGCTGCGCGTCGACGATGTCCTCGGGGATGGTCGGGGGTTGGATGGGATTGAGGGACAGGAAAGTGGCGATGGTGGAGTCCTGGCGGACGACCAGGACGGTGATGGGGATACTGGGTCCCCCGCTGTTGATGATCTGGGTGGCGTCGAAGGCGAGGGTCTCGTCGCCGTAACCGGAAACGGACCGGGACTGGGTACCGGAATATCCCAGCCCAGCACCCGGGTGGGCAGCGGACGGGCGCATCTCGGCCGTGCCGCACTTCGCAAGCGCGGCGCGCAGTTCGGTCATCACCGTGCGGGCGTTGGCAACGGTGTAGGACGTCAGGCCGACACTCGCATGCTGCCCGGGATCGTCGGAGGCGGACACGACATCCTGGCTGACCTGGGCCGTGAAGTCGTGCAGACTGCCCAGCTGTGCCGCCGCGAAGACGGGTCGGCAAGGTGCGGGTGTGACGGCGCGGTAGGTCGTGAGGTCGTCGTGGTTCACCGGGCTGCCCTTGCCCGTGACGGTGTCGACGGTATAGCCGGGGACGTCGTGCGCGGTCAGCGCCAGGCGGTCGAGGCCCTTCTGGCTGAGGCCCTTCCCGGACGCGGAGGCGGGCGATCCGGACGCCCTCTGCGGCTCCGAGCTCGCAGACGAGGCGGCGCCCGCGGTCGCAGACTGCTTACGTCCCTCAGCATCGTCCCCGCTGTCCGCACCGCATGCGCCGGTCAGCGCCAGCACCGACACGACACCCGCCGCCGCAACGACCCGTCTTCCGACCGCAGAAGCATTAATCATTCGCCCACCCCTCGGCGCCCCGACTCGGAGCACCCGCACAAAAAGCCCCGGCGTGTGCCGAGGCCGAAGTTCACAGGGAGCCTAGCCTGAACAGCCGGTGGTTTCACGGTGAGTGAGCGCGGGTGCGGTAGTGGCTGGTGCGGGCTCGGATCCGGTGACGGGTGCGCCAGCGGTGTCAGCGCATGACGAGCCAGGTGAGGGCGGTGCGAGCGGGGGCGACGAGGAGGAGTGTGCCGCGAAGTGATGCTCCCGCTCGGCGGCGGAATGCACGGGTGCGGTTTCTCGACCGGGCTCAGGTTCCACGTCGCCGGATACCGGTGCGAAGAACTCCGCCTCAAGACCCGCCGGGGGCCTACCCGCATGCCTCGAGAAGCGAATACGTCGAACGCGACCGTGCCGACGGGCCGGAGTTCACCCTCCGTGGCCGATCCGGCCCCGGTGCATACGGTTCCGTTCGAGGCGGGCCGACGGACGGGTGATTTGCCATCGGATGACTGCTTGCCCTGGCGCCCGCCGGCCGGCAGACCCTTGGGCAACGGGGAAAACGGCTGCCCGACAGGGCAGGATCGTGAGGAGTGCCCGGCAGGCGTGGGCGGCCGAGGACAGTTGCCTCAACCTTTCTGACCTGCCGAAACCACCCCCCAGAAGGTCAGGGCCGAAGGCAGGGCGGGACAGTCGTGAGTCGTCGTGTCTCCGACCGGGCCGTCATACTTCCGGTGCTTCCCATTTCGCTGCGTGCGGGAGGTGCGACGGGGCGGCCGTGAACTGTCCTTGGCCGGATGCCGCGGCCGCCCCGGTCACCGTTCGCGGGTCGCACGCGGGCCCGTGTCCGATGACACTCGTCCCAGGGCGACGCGCCGACACGTACGCCCGTGACGGAAGGACCGACCATGGCCACCGACTCGCCCCCCGGTCCGCTGCGGGTGCTGGTACTCGGCGCGTCGCTGCGGACCGGGTCGCTCAACGCGCGGCTCGCCACCCTGGTGGGGGATCTCATGGCCGGTGGCGGTGCCGACGTCGACCTCGCGACCCTGCGCGACTTCGGCATGCCGCTGTACGACGGGGACCTGGAGGAGGCCGAGGGGCTGCCGCCGGGCGCGCTCGCACTGCACGACCGGCTCGACCGCAGCGACGCCTTCGTCATCGCCTCGCCGGAGTACAACGCCTCCGTGCCGGGCCTGCTGAAGAACGCGATCGACTGGGTGTCCCGCATCCGGCCGCAGCCGTTCAAGACCAAGCACGCGCTGCTCGTGTCGGCGTCGCCGTCCCTGGTGGGCGGGAACCGCGGGCTGTGGGCGCTGCGGGTGCCCCTGGAGCACCTGGGCACCCGCGTCTATCCCGACATGTTCAGCCTGGCCTCGGGCCACCAGGCCTTCACCGGGGACGGGCGGCTGGCGGACACCGGGCTCCAGGAGCGCCTCGCCGAGACGGTGTCCGGATTTCTCAGCCTCGTCGAGGCCGATGTGCGCTACGTCTGCCTGGAGCGCCGGTGGTACGAGTTCCTGGGCGACCGCACCGAGGCCGACATCACCCAGCGCGCCGAGACGTGACGCCCGCGGGCCCCGGGCGGACCGGGCCCGCGGCGGGTTCAGTGCCGTACCGGCGTGGCGTCGGCCGGGGACCCGGCGACGGCGGCCTGCCGGAGCAGCAGGGAGGCCAGCGCGTGCGCCTCGTCGGGGCTGAGCGCGGCCCAGGTGCCGGGGACGCCGCCGCGGTCCTCCCCGATGGCCAGCGCGATGCGCTGGACGGCCCGGTCCGGCCGGCCCAGGCGCAGGCTCCGCACCTCGATCCTGCGCCCGCAGCCGGTGACGAGATGGGCGTCGTCGGCCCGGTTCTCCCCCACCCCGCGAAGCGGCTCGTCCTCGACCGTCGCCATCGGTGCCACGCTCCTTCGTCGCCGATCCGGGGGCGTCCCCGGCGGTAGCCTTCCCCGGTCGTGCGACCGGGGCCGTATGCCCACAGGAGCGCTCGGCGGCCACCGGATTGTTCCCGCCGGACACGGACGGCGCAGTCCCGCCCGCCGCACACCCCCCCCCTTCGGGCATCTTCGTGCGGCACGCGTCCGCGCGTGTGGCGGCCGTGACCGTGCCCGGCTCGCGGACGGGCACGGAAAGGCCGCGGGGCCCGGGACTGTCGCTGTCGCCGTCCCGGGCCCCGCGTGCGTCCGTCCGTGCGGCTCAGCCGCTCAGGCCCCGTCCCAGTTCCCAGAGCTGGAGAACCGACGAGGAGTTGATGGCGTAGGCGACGCCCGTGACGTCGTCCCTGGCGGCCACGTACTGCTTGCCCTGCCACAGCGGCAGCACCGGGACGTCCTCGGCGACCGTGTCCTGGATGCGGGCCAGCGTCCCCGCGGCCTGGATCCGGTCGGGCTGACGGCGGGTCTCGGGGATCAGCGTCCGCTGGATGTCCTTGTTGGAGTAAGGCGAGTTGAGGAAGTTGTCCTTGTCGAGGAAGGGCGCGACGAAGTTGTCCGCGTCGGGGAAGTCCGGGAACCAGCCCATGCCGTACACGCCGTAGGCGCCCTTGCGTTCGGCCGGGCTGAAGGCCGACCACGGGGTGCCCTGGATGGTCACGTCGAAGAGGCCGCTCGCGTGGAGTTGCTCGCGCAGGATCTCGAACTCCTCCTTCGTGGCGGACCCGTAGTGGTCGGTGGTGTAGTGCAGCGTCAGCTTCACCGGGGTGGCGACGCCCGCCCGCGTCAGCAGGTCCCTGGCCCGCGCCACGTCGGGGTCGCCGTACTTGTTGAAGAACGAGTTGGAGTGCCCGGCCAGGGTCGCCGGGACCAGCGAGTACAGCGGCTCGGCCTGGGTGCCGTACACCTTGGACACCAGGGCCTCGCGGTCGACGAGCTGGGCCATGGCCTGCCGGACGGCCTTGGTCCTGATGACGGGCGCGTCGGTGTCGAAGCCCAGGTAGCGGATCTCCAGGCCGGGCATCTCGACGAGGTCGACCTTGGCGTCGGTGCCCGCGTCGAGCTTGTCGATCTGGGCCGGCGACATCGTCCGGATCATGACATCGATGTCCCCTTTGTCGATCGCGGCGCCCATCGCGTTCGTGTCGTCGTAGACCCGCACCATGACCCGGTCGTTGTTGACCGTCAGACTGCCCTTGTACGAGGGGTTCTTGGTGTACGTGACCTCCGTGACGGTGTCGCCCTTCACGGCCGCCTTGAAGGTGTACGGGCCCGAGCCGTCGACCGCGAAGCCGTCGCGCAGCTTGTCCGGGTCGTAGTGCTTGGAACTGACGATGCCCGCGACGGGGGTCGTGAGCTTGAACGGGAAGGTGGCGTCGGCCGTCTTGAGGTGGAAGACGATCTCGCGGTCGCTCGGGGTCTCGATCGTCTCGATCGTGTTGAGCAGCGCGGCCACGCCGGTGTCGGCGTCGATGTGCAGGGACCGTTCGATGGAGCTCTTGACGACGCGCGAGGTGATCTTCTCGCCGTCCGAGAACTGGAGGTCCTTGCGCAGGGTGCAGGCGTAGCGCTCGTCGCCGTGGTCGGTGAAGCCGCAGCGCTCGGCGGCCTCGGGCACGGGTGAGCCCTCGCCCCTGGGCTCGATCATCAGCGTCTGGACCGTCTGGCGCAGCAGGTTCCAGGAGTTGGTGTCGTAGGTGTAGGCCGGGTCGAGGGGGGCCGGTGCCTCCTTGGTGGCCGTGAACCTGTCGGTGGTGCCGACGACGATGGTGGCACCGGCGCTTCCGCCGTCCTGTCCGCCGCACGCGGTGACGACCGGAGCGAGCAGGCCGGCCACCGCCGACAGCGCCAAAGTCCTGCGGTTCATGCGTTGTTCTCCAAGGGACGTTCCGTGCCCGCGGCGCCCGCGCGGGGGTGCCGAGGCGGCGCACCGGACTGCGGTCGCCGGCGGCCGAGATCCCGTCGAACGGATCGTTCCGCCTCGACAGTCGGTGGAATCTAAGACAACCGGCGTCCACGAATCCACGGCGGACGCCGGGATGCTGCGTGATCGGGTACGGCGACGGCGTCAAAGGGCCGAGTTCACCGCGGTTGTCCGGCCGAGCCGGTCGCCACCGCTTTTGATCTCGTCCTGCGCGGTGCCGGCGCCCGGTGCGACGGACCGGCCGCGCCGACAGCACCCGACCCCGTCCAGGAGCGTCCCGTCCCGATGAACCCCGCGCACAGTCACGGCACTTCTCCCTCAGACCCGCGAGCCCCGCGGCGGACGGCGCCGCCCGACACGGCCGTTGAGCGCCGCCCTCTGCCCGACGGGGTGGGGCAGGTGGAGGACATGGCCGCGACGGGGCGCGGCATCCTGCTGCTCGGCGAGGACGGCCGCCTCCACCTGTGGGACGGCCGGGGGCGGACGAGCGTCGAGGCCGGGCGCAGCGACGTCGGCCGGTCGGACGGCGGCGGGTCCTGGTGCGACCGGGCCGGGACCCGCCGCCTGCACGCCTCGGCGGACGGGCGCTTCGCGGCCGTGGTCGTCGACCACGGGCGGCACGGCGAGGTCCTGGACCTGGACACCGGAGCGGTGACGCTCGCGCTGCGCAACGACGGCTTCCACAGCGGCACCGTCCCCTTCTCCCTGGCGTTCACCGTCCACGCGGGGCGGCACGTGGTGCTGCACCGCACCGAGTGGAACCGGATCACGGCCGGGGACGCGGCGACGGGCAGGACCCTGACCGCGATACCGACCGACCGGCCGGAGCTGCCCTGGGTGTCGGTGTTCCACGGCGGCCTGCACCCCAGCCCCGGAGGCGGGCGCGTCGTGTCGGACGGCTGGCACTGGTACCCGTACGGGACGGTGGTCGCCTGGAACCTGCGGGCCTGGCTGACCGGGCTGGAGTCCGCGTGGCCGGCCGCGGTCGGATGGGCGCAGCTCGACGGCTGCCGGGCGCACTGGAACCGGCCGGTGACCTGGCTCGACGAGAACCGGCTGGCCGTCGGCGGGCTCGGCGCCGCCGAGGACCTGCCGGCGGACGGTGTGACCGTGTACGAGTTCCTGGACGAGGACGGCGGGCACCGCATCGCGCGGCGGTTCGACGGTCCCGCCGGGCGGCTGTTCGCCGTGGACGGCCTGCTGGTGTCGGCCGGAGAGACCGGTGCCGAGGTCTGGGATCCGGTGGCGGGCGCCCGGATCGGTGCCGTCCCGGGGTTCCATCCCACGCATCGGCATCCGGCCACCGGCGAGCTGCTGGAACTCGGCGCCGGCGAGCTGCTCGGCTGGCGGCCGCGGGCGGGCGGGGTGTGAGGGGAGCCACGGGACCGCCCGGGTTGTTGCAACGGTGATGACCGCGCGTCTCCTCGACTTCCTGGGCCGCTGACCGGCCGAAGGCCGACGTCGCGCGGCTTCCGTGCGGCGCCCGCTCTCGCGCGCGGGCGCCACGCTGCCGGGAGGGCGAGCGCAGCGCACGACCGGTCCTCCCGCCCGCTGCCGGTACCGCCCGGCGCCGGGCCCGGCTCGAATTCATTCCCCCCGCCGGTCCAGCGGCCGGTGACCGCGCAGGCGCTGGGCGAGCCCTCGACCGGCCCGGCCTGGAAGACCATCCCCTCCTGGTATCTGGTCACCGGCAAGGACCACGCCATCCCGCCCGCCGCCCAGCGGCCCATGGCCGCCCGCGCCCACGCGCACACCGTCGAGGTCGCGGGACCGCACGACATGGCCGTCACCGACCCGCACGCCGTGACCCGGGTGGTCGAGCGGGCCGCCACCGCCCGCTGACGCTCTCCGGCCACGCGGACCGGGGCCTCAGGACCCTCCGGGGGAGATCAGTCCAGGGTGCGCATCGCGACGGACAGGGCGTCCTCCGCGAACTCGCGCCCCATCCGGGCGCGGCCGATGACCCGGATCCCCTGGATGAACGTGGTGAAGAACCGGGCCAGCTCCCGCGGGTTCTTGTCCGCGGCGATCTCGCCCCGGGCCTGGGCCCGCTCCAGGCCGCCGGCCAGGAACGTCTCGACCTGGCGCATGGCGGCGGTCACACGGTCCGACGCCGCCTGCTGCTCGCCGCACTGGGTGGAGGTGTTCACCACCAGGCAGCCGCGCGTGGGATCGGCGAGGTCCGCCTCGATCATGGCGGTGAGCACCTGGCGGATGGCGGGCCGGATCTCCGCCGCGCCGTCGATGATCTGCTCCAGGTCGGCGGCCTGGAGGGAGGCGTAGCGGTCCAGGGAGCGGAGGTAGAGCTGTTCCTTCGAGCCGAAGGCCGCGTAGAAGCTGCCGCTGCCGATCGACATCTCCTGGAGCAGGTCCTGGAGCGAGGTCTCGGCGTAGCCGCGGCGCCAGAACAGATCCGTGGCGCGATCTACCGCCTGGTCTATGTCGAACTCCCTGGTGCGTGCCATGGGGCCAGGCTAGCGCGCTTTGTGGAGTAGTCAATCAATTATGGCCGGTGATCTCGTCACGACGGTCTCCGCGCTGGTGGAGAGGGGCCCGGAGCTGCCTGACCGGTCAGCTCCGAGGGCCGTGAGGGCACTGTCCGCCCTGCGATCTTGCGGGTGGGGAGCACGCGCTGCGAGTCTCCCGGCGTCCGACCGGTGCGTTTTCGGCCACCTCTCCGCTCCCCCGTGGAGAGGTGGCGCGGCGCCGCGGCCGGCGGACGGCGAAGGCCCGTCCCCCGTTCGCCGCTCCCCACGGGGGGCGGGCCTCAGGCCGGGACCGTCACCTTCAGGTCCAGCACCGGGATGTCGACGCGGCCCTCGCCGTCGGCGTGCCAGCGCCAGTGGGCTTCCGGCGTCCCGCCGTAGACGAGCCCGGTCCAGCCGGCGCCGCCCGGACCGCACAGCGCCGCCAGCTCGGCGGCCTCCCGCCCGTCCGGTGTGCCCGCCACCACGACCAGGCCCTGGACCGGCCGCCGCGTGGCGGCGGCGCGCACGGTGCCCCGCGCGGGTGCCGGCGGCGCGGCCGCGGCCGGCGGCCCGGCCTGCGGCAGCTGCCGCAGGCTCGGCGGTACGCGGACCGGCGGGGCGTCGGCCGCACCGCGCAGCACGGTCACCGGGGTGCCGGGACGGGTGCGGGCGATCTCCGCCAGCAGGTTCTGTACGACGTCACGGGCCACCGCCTTCTCGCCGGTCACGCTCAGGACGCCGTCCAGGCGGCTGAGGTCGACGAACACGGGCCGTCCGCCGGCGTCCGTGCCGGCCCGCACCAGACAGGCCGCGGTGGGCGCGGCGGTGCCGGACGAGGCGTACGGGCCCGGCGCACCGGCCGGACGGCGCCAGCGCGTGCCGTCGACGTTCGTCCAGGGTGCGTCGGCGGTGTCGGACGGCGACAGCCACACCGTCACCTCCCTCGCGTCGACGCTGAGCGCGTGCACCTCCCGCTCCGGCGCCCGGTCCGTGGCCGCGAACTCGTTGAGAGCGTCGTAGGCACGCCGTACCGATGCGGCGTCCGCGTCGAACCAGCGGCCCGTCGCCTGCCGCTGCGCCAGCCTGCGCCGCCGGCGGGCGGGTTCGCCCAGCCTGCCCAGGGCGCGGCCGGCCGCCGACCACCCGGCGCGGACCTTCCGGCGCCCCACGATGCCCGCGGTGACGAGCGCCAGCAGGATCGCGCCGAGCAGCGCGACCGCGGCGGCCAGCGGGACGGTGAGCACGGAGGACGACTGCCCGCCGCCCGTGTCCGGCCCGGGCGGCTGCCCGGAGCCGGGCGGAGCCGACGTGCCACCGCCCTGGCCCGAGGTGTCCCTCGCCAGCTGGACGCCGGGCCCCGACGCGTCCTGCGGCAGCCGCAGGATCCAGCCGGGGTGCAGCTGGTCGCCGGGGCCGGTGAGAGCGCCGCCGTCCCTCTGCGTCTGGCCCTGGTTGAGCCGCAGGATCTCGTCGGCCCGTGCCGGGTCGCCCAGGACGGCCCCGGCGATCGACGGGAGCGTGGCGAGCTGACCGCCGGTCCGTGCCGGGTCCTGGACCACGAACACCTTGACCAGGTCGTCGTCCTGGGGTGCCGCGACGGCGGGGCCCACCGCGACGAGCGCCACCAGGAACGCCGCGAGCAGCGCGGTCAGGGCGTGCGGCAGAGCCCGCGGGATGCTGGGTGCCGAGACGGATCTCGGCCGGTGCTCGGGCCGTCGGCCCGCGCCGTTGCTCATCGTGTCCACCCATGTCGTCCGGTGTTGCGTTGCACCGACTACACGGTGCCGCCGGCCCGGAACGTTCGAACGCGGCGCGAGATTTGTTGAACCCTCCAGGACTCCCGCCCCGTGTACCTCGCGATCGCACGCCACAGGAACCGGACCCGGGGGATCGCACATGGCACGTCGGCACTCGAGCCCCGAGGACTTCCAGCTGCTCGGCATGGACTCGGACCCGACCCCCGGCGACCCGTCCGTCATCCAGCAGATCGCCCAGCGCTACCGCGAGATCGGCGACGCCGCGGAGCGGGCCTTCGACCTCATGAGGAAGGACGGCGGCCTGTCCCAGGGCAGGGGATCGGCGATGGACAAGCTCGCGGAGAAGATCGGTGACGATCTGCCGGAGAAGCTGAAGAAGACGATGACGTCGTACCACGACGCGGCCCGGGCCTACAGCGAGTACGCGCCCCGGCTCCAGGAGGCGCAGGGCTCGTTCGACCGGGCCGTGGACCAGGCACGGACCGCGGCACCGCAGGCCAACCGGACCCCGCCCCAGCTCGGCGCCGAACCCACCGACGAGGAGAGGACCCGGGCGCGTTCGGCGCAGGACGCCATCGCCGCCGGCCAGGCGGAGATGGGCGCGGCCCGCAGCCTCGCGGAGCAGGCGAGGAGCCTGCGGGAGAGTGCCCAGCGGCGGTGCGCCGAGGTGCTGGACCGCGCGGCGTCGGAGGCGATCCCGGAGCGGAACGTCTTCCAGAAGATCGCCGACTTCTTCAAGGAATTCCCGTTCGTGCAGATCATCCTGGCGCTGCTCGTGGCGGTCGTCTCGGTGTTCTTCCCGCTGGTCGGCGTGCTGCTCGGCGGCGCGTTGTTCATCTTCAACCAAGTCGTGGCGAGTCAGACGGGCGGGATCAAGGCCGGGGACTTCGTGACCGGCCTGCTCGGCATCATCCCCGGAGGCTCGCTGCTCAAGCTCGGCGGTCGCGCGCTGGAGGCCGCCGCGCCCGCGCTCGTGGCCGCGGTGAAGAACCTCCCGCTGCTCAAGCAGGCGACGGGCAGCATCGGCAGGATCGGTGAGTCCCTCGCCAACACCAAGGTGATCGGGGGCTTCATCCGCGGACCCGTGGGCAAGGCAGCCGGCGACATCACCAAGGACTTCGCGGTCAACTCCGGTATCGAGGCGGCGTCCAAGGCCGCCAACCACGACCCGCTCACGGCCGCCGGCATCCTCGCGGGGGCGGCGGCCGGAGCGGTGGGCAAGACGGCCTTCAAGGGCGTGGTGGGCGGGATCGGCAAGGCGCGCGGCAACACCCCGGTGGGGGAGGGACAGCCCGGCCGGTTCGGCGACACCACGGAACCGGCGCTCGGCGACTCCCTCGGCAAGAAGGTCTCCGACCAGGTGGGCGCCACCCTCGAGGAGGGCGCCACGCTCGGTACGAAGATCGGTGTCGGGGTCGCCCAGGGCGGCGATCCCAACGAGGTCGCCGCGGGCGAGATCGCCAACTCGGCAGCCAAGATAGGCGTCGGGGCGATCGGCAAGGCGGGCTTCGGCCGCTCCGTCGACGGGCTCACCGACAAGATCCCGTTCAAGGGGAGCCCCCGCCCGGACGTCACGCCCCCCGCACCGCACCCCGCCGCCCCGCCCACACCCCCGGCGAGCCCGCACCCCGCGACCCCGCCCTCCCCGCCGGACCCCCGGCCCACCACCCCCGTGCCCGCACCGGACGCCCGGCCCGCGACTCCCGTGCCCGCACCGGACCCCCGACCCTCAACCCCGGTGCCCGCACCGGACCCCCGGCCCGCGACTCCCACGCCCGCACCGGCATCCCCGGCCCCCGTGCCGGCCGTGGCCCCGGCCCCCGCGCCCGCACCGCCCGCGGCCCCGGCGCCTGCCGCAGCTCCGGCGCCTGCCCCCGCGCCGACACCTGCCCCCGCGCCCGCGCCGACACCCGCACCGGCCCCCGCCCCCGTGACCGCCCCGGCGGACGTGGGTCCCGCCGGTCCGGCGTCGGCCGCCCCCGCGGACGGCCCGCCCGCCGGCGGCGGCCAAGGCAGCTGAAGCGGGGGCGGCGGCCACTGCAGCTGAAGCGGCCGAGGCAGCCGGGGCGGTCAAGGCGGCCCCGTACCCCACCAGTTCTCCATCCCCAACGGATGGACCGTACCGATCACCAGCAAGGAGAACTCCACGTGCCCAACTACAGCGTCAACTCCGACACCACCTCGTCCACCTCGCAGGCCCTGCTCAACGACTTCGCCCAGCTCCAGGACAAGCTCAACGAGGTCCGCGGCAAGATCACCAACCTGCTCGCCGACGGCTACAGCACCCCGGCCGCCCAGCAGAAGTTCTCCCCGTTCTTCGACGAGTTCGCGAAGGGCTTCGAGCAGGTCAACCAGGGCCTCCAGGGCATCGGCCAGTACGTGAGGACCGTCGGCGAGGCCTTCGACCAGACCGACAACCAGCTCGGTTCCGCCCTCTCCTGACCCCCCGGCCCCGCACCCACCGCTACTCGAAAAGGACGATGAGCAGTGCGACTGACCGTCAGTGTTCGTGACCCGCGGGCCGAGGGGGTGTCCACCACCGTCTCCGTACGGACCGAACCCGCCGCGACCGCGGGCAGGTTCGCGTCCGGACTGGCACGTGCCGTCGGGTACGCGGGGACCGACGGCGCCGCGGCCCCGGAGCCGGCCCTGTACATCGGCCCGACGCTCGTCGACCCCGGCAGCACCCTTCAGGCGGCGGGCGTCCGGGACGGCATGGACCTGGGCCTCGGCGCTCCCCTCCCCGGGGAGCCCGAGCCCGAGGGCCGTACCGAGGTCCGGATCGTCTCCGGACCGGGCGCGGGCACCACCTACCGCCTGGTCCCCGGCGACTACGGCATCGGCACCGCCCCCGGCTGCCGGATCCGTCTGGCCGAGGGCGCGCCCGCGCTCGCGGCCCGGATCCGGGTCCACGTCGACGGCCGGGCCGAGCTGCTGGAGACCGAGGCGGCCCTGCTCGACGGCAAGCCCTCGCACCGGCCCTCCCCCTGGCGCGAGGGCAGCCAGCTCGCCGTCGGCACCCTCCTGCTGGAGCTCACCTCCCGGCGGGCGGCGCAGGCCCCGCTGGTCCCGGCGGAGGACGGGCTGGGCCTGGAGTTCAACCGGCCGCCGCGCTTCCTGCCGCCCGCGGCCGGCGGGAAGTTCCGGCTGCCCACCCCACCGGTCAGGCCCGACAAGCGGCCGATCCCGCTGCTGCCGATCCTGCTGCTGCCGGCGGGCAGCGCGGCCATCGCCATCTTCGTCACCCACCGGTGGTCGTTCGTCTTCATCGCCCTGCTCTCGCCGATCGCCGCCCTGGTCACCCAGTTCGGCGGACGCAAGCAGGCGATGCTCAAGTACCTGGAGAAAAAGGAGGAGTACGACCGTGCCGCGGCCGGGGTGCGCGCGGACATCGACGCCGCCGTCCTGGACGAGCAGCACAACCTCCGTCTCTCCCTGCCCGATCCGGCCGCGCTGCTCCAGATGGCGGTCCAGCCGTCGGAGCGGCTGTGGGAACGCCGCTGGCAGGACCCCGACTTCCTGACCGTGCGCGCCGGCACCACCGATCTGCCGTCGTCGGTCAGCGTCGACGACCCGGAGCAGGAGGAGCACCGGCGCACCACCGTGCCGTGGCTCCACCAGGTGCCGGTCGCCCTGCCGCTGCGCCGGGTGGGCGTCGCGGGCGTCGCCGGACCGGGCGCGACCAGGCTGGCCGGCTGGCTGACCGCCCAGGCCGCCGCCCTGCACAGCCCGACCGACCTGCGCGTGGTCGTCCTCGCCGGGCCGTCCGGCGAACGCGACTGGTCGTGGACGCGCTGGCTGCCGCACAGCCAGGCGCAGGGCGAGGACGCGTACGCCCTGATCGGCAGCACCGCGGAGTCGCTGGCCCGGCGGATCGGCGAACTGGGCCAGATCGTCGCCGCGCGCGGCGCGGCCGGACCCGACATCACGCGCGGCGGCGCCAACGGCCACCCCGACATCCTCGTCGTCCTGGAGGAGGCGCGCCGGGCCCGTTCGCTGCCCGGTGTCATCGCCCTGCTGCGCGACGGCCCTGCGGTGGGCGTGCACACCATCTGCATCGACCGGGAGGAGCGGCTGCTCCCTGAGGAGTGCGGCGCCGTCGTCGTCGCCGACGCGGCCACCGGCACCGTCAAGGTCCGCACCGGTTCCGCGGCCGCGCTGGAGAACGTGCGCGGCGATTCCCCCGAACCCGCCTGGTACGAGGACTTCGCGCGGGCCCTGGCCCCGCTGCGCGGAGTGGGCGACAGCGACGAGAGCGCGCTGCCCGGCTCCGTGCGGCTGCTCGACCTGCTGGACCTCGAACCGCCCAGCGCGCAGGCGCTGGTGGCGGGCTGGTCGCTGGGCGGCCGCTCCACGCGAGCGGTCCTCGGCGTCGGCTACGACGGTGAGTTCGCCGTCGACCTGGTGCGCGACGGACCGCACGCGCTGATCGCCGGCACCACCGGCTCCGGCAAGTCCGAACTGCTCCAGACCCTCGTCGCCACCCTCGCCGTGGTCAACCGGCCCGACGAGATGACGTTCGTCCTCGTCGACTACAAGGGCGGCAGCGCCTTCGCCGAGGCCGCCGACCTGCCGCACACCGTCGGCCTGGTCACCGACCTCGACACCCGGCTGGTGGAGCGGGCCCTGGTCTCGCTCGGTGCCGAACTGCGCCGACGCGAGACGCAGTTGGCGCAGGCCGGGGCCAAGGACATCGAGGACTACCTCGACAGGCGCTCGCGCGGCGGCGACGTGCTGCCGCCGCTGCCGCGACTGCTGCTGGTCATCGACGAGTTCGCGTCCATGGTCCGCGAACTGCCCGACTTCATCTCGGGCCTGGTGAACATCGCGCAGCGCGGCCGGTCCCTCGGCATCCACCTGGTGCTCGCCACCCAGCGGCCGGGCGGCGCGGTCACCCCGGACATCCGGGCCAACACCAACCTGCGGATCGCGCTGCGCACCACCGACACCGGCGAGAGCCGGGACATCATCGACGCCCCCGACTCCGGCGACATCTCCCCGGCCAACCCGGGCCGCGCCTACGCCCGGCTCGGTCCGTCGGCGCTGCTGCCGTTCCAGTCCGGACGCGTCGGCGGCCGCCGTCCCGGCGGTCTGCCCGCCCAGGGCACCGAGGTCGCCGTGGACGCGACCCCGGTGGCCTGGAACGACCTCGGCGGACCGTTGCCGGCCCCGCGCGGGCGCGGTGGCGCCCCGGCGGCGCGGACCGAGGCCGTCACCGACCTCGCCGTGCTCGTCGGCGCCGTCGCCGAGGCCGCCGCGCTCAGCGGTGTGCCGCGCCAGCCCAGCCCGTGGCTGCCGCCGCTGCCCGCGCTGCTGCCGTGGACCCCGGCGCCCGCGCCCGAGCCCGCCGCCGTACGCGAGGCAGCGCTGCCCGCCGTCGCGTACGGCATGGTCGACCTGCCCGCCCGGCAGAGCCGCGCGCCGCTGACGTTCGACCTCGACGGGGCGGGTCATCTGCACGTCATCGGCTCGCCGCGCAGCGGCCGTTCGCAGACGCTGCGCACCCTGGCCGCCGCGCTCGGGCAGGCGCACGGCGCCGACGACGTCCACCTGTACGGCATCGACTGCGGCAACGGCGCGCTCAACGTGCTCGCCGAACTCCCGCACTGCGGTGCCGTCGTGGACCGCACCCAGACCGAGCGGCTGGGCCGGCTGCTGGACCGGCTCGGCGCCGAACTCACCGCGCGTCAGGGCATCCTGGGCTCGCGCGGCACCGCCGACCTCACCGAACTGCGGCGCGGCCGGCCGCCGGGCGCGCGGCTCGCGCACATCGTGCTGCTGGTCGACCGGTTCGAGGTCTTCGAGCGCGAGTTCTCCGCGTACGACAACGGCAGCTACCTGGAGCGGATGCTGCGCCTGCTGCGCGACGGCGCGGGCGTCGGCATCCATGTCGTCCTCGCCGGTGACCGGGTGCTCGGCGGCAGCCGCTTCTCCGGCACCACCGAGGACAAGATCGTCCTCAGGCTCAACGACCGCCAGGACTACTCCAGCGTGGGCATCCCGACCAAGTCCGCGCCGGCCGACCCCGAGCCCGGCCGCGGCATCCGCCCCCAGGACCTCAGCGAGGCGCAGATCGCCGTGCTCGGCGAGGACCTGGCCGGCACCGCGCAGGCCGAGGTGCTGTCCGCCCTGGCCAGGCAGCTCACCGAACGCGAGGCCGACGTCCCCGCCGACCGCCGCCCGGTCAGGCTGGACGTGCTGCCCGACCGGATCACCTACGCCGACGCGCTCGCCCTGCGCACGGCCGCGGGACCGATGCGGCCGCTGGTGGCCGTCGGCGGGGACACCCTCACCTCGCTCGGCCCCGACCTCACGGACGTGCCCACCTTCGTGATCGCCGGGCCGCCGCGCACCGGGCGCAGCTCCGCCCTGCTCACCGCGGCGGAGTCGCTGCTCGCGGCCGGCACCGGCCTGATCGTGCTGGCGCCCCGGCGCTCACCGCTGCGCGGGCTCGGCGGACGGCCGGGCGTGGTCACCGTGATCACCGTCGCCGAGGTGCCGGTGGGTGAGTTCCGGCAGGCGCTCAACAACGTCTCCCAGGAGTACGGGGTGATCGTCGTCGACGACGCCGAACTCTTCATGGGCGCGGAGATCGACTCCGATCTCGCGGTGCTCGCCCGCGGCGGCGCCGGCACCGGCTGGGGGGTGCTCGCGGCCGGCAACGCCGAGTCGCTGTCGCTGTCGCTGGCCGGGTGGATGGGCCAGGTCAAGCGCAACCGCACCGGCATGCTGCTCTCCCCGCAGGGGCTGAGCGACGGCGAGGTCATCGGCGTGAAGCTGACCCGCGGTGTGGTGGGCCAGGCCCCGCAGCCGGGGCGCGGTCTGCTGCACCTGGGCGACGGTGTGCTGCGGACCGTGCAGGTGCCGTACCCGGGCGCGGACGAGTAGCGCCGGAGGAGACCCGTGGGGCGGCCGTCACGGCGAGGGCCGCCCCGCCGGGGACGGTGGAGCCGTCAGACCTGGACGCCGTCCTCGGTGAGGAACCGGAACGTGCTGGTGACGGCGTCGAAGAGGTCGTACACCTCGTTCTTCAGCGGCAGGTTGGGGCTGGCGAGGGTGACCACCAGGAAGTCCTCGGTGGTGCCGGGCACCGGCATCATCGTGTGCATCGTCAGCAGCTCGACGGAGACGTCCGCGGTCACCCGCGTCACCTCGGTGCCGGTCACCCGGGCCACCCGGCCGACGTGGGGCACCTCCGCCGGGGCGATCACCCGGTCCGTGGGCGCCGTGCCGGAGGCGGAGGAGACGCCCAGCTGTGCCGACAGCACGGGCAGTGTCATCTCCTGGCCCTCGGGCGTGGTGACCGCGAAGACCATGCCGTACGCCATGAACAGCCCGTCCGGGTACATGGTCGCGGTGCCCGCGGCCAGCAGCGCCCCGTGCCGGCGCGCCGCGCGGGTCACCTCACGGCCCTGCCGGAACATGTCGTTGATCTCGGCCTTCCGGCGTGGATCGTCGGTCGAGGCGAGCGCCTCGGCACGCAGGCGCGCCGTCTCCTCGCCGCTGAGGTCGATCTGGTCCCAGCCGTCGGGGACGTCCAGCAGGAATCGCCGTGCCGTGCTCGCCGTGCTCATCGTTCACCCTTCACCGTGCCGGCCGGGGCGGTCACTTGCCGCCGCCGAGATGTGCCACCGCGTCCTGGTCCGTCCTGGCCATGGAGTCGAGGATGTCGCCGATGGCGGACTGGATGCCCTCCACCTGCTTCTGGAGCTGGTGCTTCCCGTCCTCCCAGCGGTCCTCGAAGTTCTGGGCCGCGCCGCGGGACAGTTCGGGACCGAAGGCCCTGTCGAAGTCGAACAGGCTGTGCCCGATGTCGATCTCGCCGTGGACGGTGTCCAGCATCTTCCTGGCCTCTTCGAGCTCGCTGACGGGGATGTGGACGTCGGACGCCATTGGCGGCTCCTGTTCCTGCGCGACGACGATCGGTTCTCCGGCAGGAACACGAGGCCAGGGGCCGGAATCGTTCACCCGGACGCGGAGCGGCGAGAGATCCGGGCATCGTGTTGAACCCCGGACGGCCCCCGTCTCGTGTGTCTCGCATGAACTCGTTTCTCAGCGGCCTGCTGTCCCCCGGGGCCGCCAAGCGCCGCGCCATCGTCGCCACCGCCCTCGCGGTGTGCGGCGTGGCGAGCCTGACCGCCTGTGGCAAGACGATCCAGATAGGCGACAGCAACACCCCGTCCACCCCGGCCCCCGCCCCGGCCAGCTCGTCGGCGCCCGCCACGACGGGCGCCCCCGCCCAGGGCGCCGGCAACTCGGCCCTGCAGGTGGTGGACTCCACGGCACGGGACGCGGGCCTCGACGGCACCGGCGGCACGGTGGTCGGCGCCGCCGTGCAGGAGGCGCCCCCGAAGTGGGTGCAGCTGGCGGCGGTGACCTCCCCGCAGCTGTCGGCCCCGCACCTGATCAACATCAACCAGGCGGCGCTCTACCGGTTCGACGCCGACACGGCCTCCCCGTCCGCGTCGCACTGCGACGACGCCTGCGCCGTGAAGTGGCCGCCGGTGACCATCCAGGAGGGCGGCAACGTCTACCTGGCGGGGGTGAACCCGAAGGAGGTCGGCGCCATCCGCAGGCAGGACGGCCAGGTGCAGGTCACGGTCGGCGGCTGGCCCGTCTACCGCTTCTCCGGCGACACGAGGGCCGGTGACCTCGACGGGCAGGGCGTGGACGGCAAATGGTTCGCGGTCGGCCCCGCGGGCCAGAAGGCGGTGAACTGACCCGGGCGGCGCGGACCGCCGGGAATTCGGGCCGCCGCGCACTGGCGTGCGGCGGCCGTTCCGGCTTTTGCCGTCCGCGCCCAGTCCGGCGCGTCGAATTCCGGATCCCGCACCCCTGACGCTGCCTGCGAGTCACCACTTGCTGCCCAAACGATCCTGCTCTCTCTCGGCACGGCAATTCGCCGTCCGGCGCCTGATAGAAACCCGATGCAAAAGGCGTTCCGGAGCAGAAGAAGGCATCTCAAGTGAGCAAGCTCAGCAGGTGGTCGATTCTGCCTGCCCTCATGGCACTGACGTCCGCCCTGTTGACCGGCTGCGGTTCCGGATTGGGTTCGGACGACGGCTCCCGCGTCGTCGTCGGAATGTCCGACGACATTCTGGCCACCGACCCCGCGTCGGGCTATGACCCGGGTTCCTGGCTGCTGTTCAACAACGTCTTCCAGTCGTTGCTCGCATTCCCCAACGGAAGTGCGGTGCCGGAGCCCGACGCGGCCGACCGCTGTTCCTTCTCCGATACGCGCAGCGAGGTCTATCGCTGCACCCTCAAGGACGGCCTGCACTTCAGCAACGGTGACGCGCTCACGGCGCGGGACGTGAAATTCTCGTTCGACCGTCTGCGGAAGATCGACGACCCCGCGGGACCGGCGGTCATGTTCCAGTCCCTGGACCGGGTCGAGGTGCCGGACGACCGCACCGTCGTCTTTCGTCTCAACACGCCGGACGCCACCTTCCCGAGCAAGATCGCCTCGGGTGCCGGGTCCATCGTCGACCGGCACGCGTACCCGGCGGACGCGCTGCGGCGGGACCACACCGTCGTCGGGTCCGGCCCGTACACGCTGGACTCCTTCGACGAGAAGCAGGCCGCCTTCTCGGTCAACGCCGCCTACCGGGGCACCGCGCGGGCGAAGAACGACGGCGTCACGCTGAGGTTCTTCCACGGTCGGCGGAGCGCGCTCAAGGACGCCCTGACCGGCGGATCCGTCGATGTCGCCTACCGGGGGCTGAGTGCCCAGGACATCGCGGACCTCGGCGAACACGGCTCCCGCGGGAACGCCGAGGTCGTCGAGGGCAACAGCGCCGAGGTCCAGGACCTGGTCTTCAACATGGACGACCCGGTCGCCGGGCGGCTCGGGGTGCGACGGGCGATCGCCTATCTGATCGACCGGAACGCGCTGGTCGACCGCGTCTACAAGGGAACGGCGATCCCGCTGTACTCGATCGTCCCGGCCGGCATCGTCGGCCACAACACCGCGTTCTTCGACCGCTACGGCGGCGAGCCCTCCCGCGCCAGGGCGGCCGCGGCCCTGCGGGCGGACGGCATCGACGGCAAGGTGGCGCTGACCCTGTGGTCCACGCCCTCCCGCTACGGGCCGGCCACGGACGACGAGCTCCGGGCCATCGCCGACCAGCTGAACGCCAGCGGCCTGTTCGACGCCCGGACGAAGTCCGTCGCGTTCGGCAGGTACGAAAAGGACATCGCCGCCGGAAAGTACGGCGTCTACGTCAAGGGTTGGCTTCCCGACTATCCGGATCCGGACAACTTCACCGCACCGTTCTTCGGGGCCGAGAACGTGCTCGGCAACAATTTCGAGAACACCACGATCACGCAGAAGCTCATTCCGCGCACGGCGACGGTGAGCGACCGTTCCCGCACCGCCGCCGACTTCGGCGAGATCCAGGACATCGTCGCCGACCGCCTGCCGATGCTGCCGATCTGGCAGGCCAAGCAGTACGCGGTCGTCCGGCATGACGTGGACGGCTATGTGTACTGTCTCGACACGTCGACCGTATTCCGCTTCTGGGAGCTCTACAAGTCCTGAGAGAACGGCGGCCCGTCCCCCTCGTGCAGGCGCCCCCGGGAGTTCGTCGAGCCTCCCGGGGGCGCCGTTTGCCGGTCGCCGGATTGTTCCCCGAGAACCGTCCGGGAGCCGTTCTCGGGGCCATTCGCGGCGTCTGTCCCCGGCCGGTTCTCCCCGCGCGTGAGCGAATCCGCGGGTCGATCGCGCAACGATGCCGCCTCAAAGGGCAACTCTCTTTATCTGGTGCCTTCTTGTGCGTGGCGGCGGCCAATGGCAGTTGTATGGTCCCTCGGGACGGACAAGCGGTGTCGCATGGAACGACGGTGAGCATGTACGGAAATGCTGCTGGTGCGGCAGGGCCCCCGCGCGCCGACGCGCGGCGGGCCGCGCGGGGTGACAGAGCCGGGACTCCCGACGTGTCCCGGTAGCCGTCGCGGCCCGCCTCCGGCCGGGCCCGCGTCCCGGACTTCGCCCGCCGCCTCGGCGGACATTCAGAACTGAAGATCACCAAGCCGTCACCCCTGGGCGGCAGCCGGGCGTCCCGACCGATCTCCCGAAGCGGATGCTGATCCGGCGTCGCGAGGGTGTGCCGATCATCCGGCCCCAGGCGTCCGCCCGGCCGGCGGTTCCACGACGAACCCTTGGAACCCCCCACATCATCGCGATCGTGCGCCGAGACCACGTCGCGCCGATCCTGGAGGACCTGCGTTGACCCACAAGGAGAAGTCTCCTGCCCTGATATCGATCGTCGTCCGGGCGGCCGATCCGGTGTCCCTGCAGGGTGCCGAGGTACTCCTGCGCAGGTCGGCGGGAGCGATACTGCTGCCGGCCGACCAGTTGGCACGGGCCGACGTGGTCCTGCTCCTCGCGAACGAGGTGACCGAGGAGGCCATGTCCTGGATGGAGGAGGCGTCGGCCGTCTCCGTCAATCCGGAGATGCGCATCGTCCTGGTCGCCGACCGCATCAGCAGGCCGCGGCTGGCCCGCGCCGTCCGCCTCGGCCTGGTCAGCGTGCTGCCCCGGGCGCAGGCCGGATTCCCGGAGATCACCCAGGCCGTGCTCAACAGCCGGGCGGGCGGGGCGCAGATGCCGGGCGAACTGCTCAGATCGCTGATCGAGGAGCTGCGCACGCTGCTGCGCGACCCGACGGGCGCGATCCTGCCGGGCGGTTTCGAGGGCCGGGAGGTCGAGGTGCTGCGGCTGCTGGCCGACGGGCTCGACACGACCGAGATCGCGGCCAGGCTCAACTACTCCGAGCGCACCATCAAGAACATCATCTTCGCGGTCACCCGTCGGCTGAACCTGCGCAACCGCACGCACGCCGTCGCCTACGCGATGCGCATCGGCGCGCTGTGAGCCGTCCCCGGCCGCGCTGACGCGGCAGTCGGACGGGGGCACCCCCTGCGGGCCCCCCTCCCGAAGAAAGGTTTCCCTCCCGCCGGACCCATGGGGCTCAGCCGCCGACGCGCAGCACCGGACCCGCCTCCACGATCCCGCTCTCCTTGGACGTCACGGGGACCGGCACGGCCGCGACGGGCCTGGTGACGGGCTCGGCGGGCGTCAGCAGATACCCCGGCATCTCGCGCGTGACCAGCGGCCTCGGGGCGTCCCGCACGTCCTGGAGCGGGGTGACGTACAGGTTGAAGGCCACCGTCAGCAGGGCCAGCGCCACCACCGCGGCGGCCGTCACGCCGAGGGCGGTGCCGCCGAGACCGGCACCGGCCGCGCCGCCCGCGCCGCCCGCGCCGCCCGCGCCGCCCGCGCCCGAGGGTGCCACGGTCACCGCGGCGAGGTGCGCGTACTGCGCGCCGCACAGCAGCGCCGCCGCCAGGAAGGGTGCCGCCACCGCCACGGGGTGGCCCGCCGACGGCGCGGGCCACAGCAGGGCCGCGGCCGCCAGGGCGGTCAGCGCGACGGCCGCCGACGTGGCGCCGGCGGAGCGGCCGAACGCCACGGACGGCGCGTCCAGCGCGGCCGTGCCCAGGAACTGGGCCGCGGTGAGGCCGGCCGTCAGCACGGCCCCGCCCGCGACCGGCCCGGAGCGGGTCCGGTCGGCCTCCGCGAGGCCGAGACCGCACACCGCGGAGCCCGCGCAGATCAGGGCGGAGAGCAGGGTGGGCAGCGCGTCGTGCCGCACCGTGGCACCGGACACGCCGTAGCCGAGCAGGGCGATCACGTGCGCGCCCCACCCGCCGGCGGCGAGGGCCAGTACGGCGAGGCCGAGCCAGGTCCGTCCCGCCTCCGCCCGGCGTGCCCGGTGGCGGACCGTACAGGCCCGCACCTGGAAGGCGGCGGCGCACGCGGTCGAGTACGCGAGAACCGGGAACAGCGGGTGTGCAGAAAGATGTTGGTGGCCCAAGGCCAGGCTCCACTCCGAACGAACAGCGCATCACGACGATGGCGTGTGAGACGTCCCCTCGCGTCATGGCGGGGAGGGGTCCGCGGGCCCGGGTGGTCGTCGTCCGTATCGGCCCGGCCGCGGATTCGATCCGGAGCTTTCGCAATCCGCCCAGGCCACATACATGGTGACGGGGGTTCGGGCCGCCGGGGAACGGCGATCAGGTCAACAAGACTGCCCCTTGGGGAACTTCGCCCCGCGCCACCCTCGCGTACGACACCGGGACCGCCCGCGTGCGGCACGGGCACCGCCCGCGGGAGCCGTCCGCCGCGCGGCGGCAGGCGGTCTCAGGTCCGGCCCGCGTCCGCGCCGGGTGCGTGGTCCCGTGTCGATGTGGCGGTCGCGCGGCCCGTGATGCACACTGACGAAGAGGTGGAATCACCCGAAACGCGTACACATGCACGCTGCACCCATGCGACCGGGAACGCCATGACCACGGCCCCGAACGACGGAAGTGCCTCCCCGCAGCGGCCGGCCGGACCCGCCGCCTCACCGGCCGCGGCCCTCCTGGACAGCGTCGGCGACGTCATCGGATGGTCCCGGGCGGCCGAGGCGCTGCTCGGCTACGCGGAGGGCGAGATCCTGCACCGTCCCGCCGACGCGCTGCTCGCCGCCGCCGGCGGCGGCGGAGTGCCGCGGCCGGAGCACGGGGACTGGTGCGGGGTGGCGCTGGTCCGGCACCGCGCCGGACACGACCTGCGGCTCGTCCTGCGGGTGGGCGCGCTGGGCGGCGCCGCCGGCCGCGAGCACTGGCTGATGACCATGTTCGACCTGAACGAGGCGGTCCTGCCCGGCGTCAACCGGTCGCTGCTGGACGGCCTGCTCGCGCACCTGCCGATCGGCATGGCCGTCATGGACACGGAGCTGAGGTACACCTGGGTCAACGACGCCCTGGTGCGGGCCTCCGGGGTGTCCGACCGGCTGGGACGCACGCTCGGCGCGGTCTTCCCCTCCGAGCAGGCCGCGGCGGGCGAGGCGGCGATGCGCCGGGTCCTGGAGACGGGCACGCCGTGCATCGACTACGAGTACCGCGGGCCCATCCTGTCCGACCCGTCCGGCGAGCACATGTACTCGGCGTCCTTCTTCCGGCTGGAGGACGAGGACAACAGGGCGACCGGGCTGTGCTACCTGGTCCTCGACGTCACCGAACGGTGGCGCAGGCACCACCGCGAACTGATGCTGGGCCGGGCCCGCGCCTGCGGCAAGCAGCTGGACCCGGTCCGGGCCGCGCAGGAGTTGGCGGAGATCTGCGTACCGGACTTCGCGGACCTGGTGAGCGTCGAACTCGCGGACGCGGTGATCGAGGGCGGCGAGATCCCCGCGGTCTCCGGGAGCGAGCCCGTCCGGCTGCGGCGGGCCGCGCACCTGGCCGCGGGCGAGACGTGCGTGAGCTTCCTCGGAAGCGCGAACGGGGCCGTGGAGTACGCCCCCCGCTCCCGGGCCACCCACTGCCTGACCGACGGCGAGGGCACCCTCGGCGCACCGGCGGACGTCCACCCGGGCGCCGGGTCCGCCGCCCAGGGAGGCGCGGGAACGGCCGGCGGCACGGACACCCCCGACGCGGGGCCGGCACGGACCGAGGCCGACGGCCCGCAAGATGCCTGTGCCGCCGGTGAGGGCGCGTACCACCCGCCGATCACGGTCCCGCTCTGCGCCGGCGCCGTCTCGCTCGGGCTCGTCACCTTCCGGCGCCACCGGGGCAGGGACCCGTTCACCCCCGAAGACCTGGCCTTCGCCGAGGAGTTCGCGACGCACGGGAGCGCCGCGCTGGCCGCCGCGCACCGCTTCGCGCAGGAACGCCGGATCTCACTGTCACTGCAGCGGAGCCTGCTGCCCGGACGGCTCGGCGGCGACGAGGCGGCCGAGATCGCCTGGCGCTACTTCCCGGCCTCGCAGGAGGCGGGCGTCGGCGGCGACTGGGTCGACGTGATCCCGCTCTCCGGCGCCCGGGTCGCGCTGGTGGTCGGGGACGTCGTCGGCCACGGCGTGGGCGCGGCGGCGGCCATGGGACGGCTGCGGGCCGCCGTGCACACCCTGGCCGCGATGGACCTGCCGCCCGACGAACTCCTCGCCCACCTGGACGACTTCGTGACCCGGATCCGCGCCGAGCAGCCCTGCGGCACGGACGGTGCCGGCCTCATGGGCACCCTGGGCGCGTCCTGCATGTACGCCGTGTACGACCCCGTCGACCGGACCTGCACGCTGGCCCGCGCCGCCCACCCGGCCCCGGTGATCGCGCGGCCCGACGGGACGACCTTCGTGCCCGACCTCCCGGCGGGTTCGCCGCTGGGGGTCGGCTCGGTGCCGTTCGAGGCCGTCGAGATGGACTGCCCCGACGGCAGTCTGGTGGCCTTCTTCACCGACGGCCTGGTGGAGGGCCGGCACAGGGACATGGAGGAGGGCGTCGCCCGGCTGCGCACCCTGCTCGGCGACCCCGGCGCACCCCTGGAGCGGCTCTGCGACGAAGTGGTCGACGCCCTGCTCTCGCGTCCGCTGCACGACGACGCCGCCCTGCTGCTCGCCCGTACCACCTCCTTCCCGGCCTCCGACGTGGCGGCCTGGGAGATCCCCGGCGACCCCGCGGCCGTCCGCGAGGCGCGGCGCCTGGCCGACCGGCAGCTCGACGCGTGGGGCCTGGAGGACCTGCGGTTCGCCACCGAGCTCATCGTCAGCGAACTGGTCACCAACGCCATCCGCTACGGCACGACCCCGATCCGGCTGCGCCTGATCCGCCACCACGTCCTCACCTGCGAGGTGCTCGACGGCAGCAGCACCGCGCCGCGGCTGCGCCACGCCAGGACGACGGACGAGGGGGGCCGGGGACTGTTCCTCGTGGCCCAGGCCTCGCACCGCTGGGGCTACCGGTACACCGGCTCGGGCAAGTCCATCTGGGTGGAGCAGGAACTGCCCTGAGACCACCCCCGGCCCCGCCTCGGCCGGGCCACCGGGTCCGCCGTCCGGTGCGGTCAGGCGACCGCGGCCAGGGAGTCCGCCAGCCGGCGCCGGGCCGCGCGGGCCGCGGGCAGCGCCGCGAGGGCGGCGGCGCCGAGCATGGTGGCCGCGCCGAAGCCCAGCAGCAGCCACACCGGCGGATCCTGCGCGATGCCCGCCCCGATGCCGCTGGAGCGGCCCTGCGCGTCGATCAGCCAGTGGGCGAGCGGGGCGCCGAGCGCGGCGGCGGCCACGAACGCGGCCAGGGCGGTGCAGCCCATGGCCGTCATGGTGACCGCGGTGATCTGCCGCGGGGACAGGCCGACGGCCTTCCATGCCAGCAGGTCGCGCTCGCCCTCGCGGACGGTTCCGCCGATCGCGGTGAGCACCTCCACGAGCCCGATGAGGGCCAGGACGAGGATGAGTCCCGCCACCACCCCGCGCAGCGGGGACAGCTCGTCGGCCGGGTTGGCGGCGGCGTGCACGTCCAGCCGGTCGTGCGCGGCGGCCGTCAGCCGCCCGGCGACGGTGTGCGGGTCGGCGCCGGGCACCAGGCGCACCTGGTAGAGGGTCGGGGCGAGCCGCGGGTCGTTCTCGCGGAGGGTGTCGAGCGAGGTGGAGATGACCCGGCCGGCGTTCTCCGGTTCGATGCTGCGGCCGACGATGTGCAGGATCTGCGGCTGGTCGCCGACGGTCATCCGGACCCAGTCGCCGACGCGCACGTCCAGCAGGTCGAGCAGGCCCTGTCCGGCGACCGCCTCGTCGCTCTGGCGCGCCGCCCGGCCCTCGGCGAGGGCGTACGGGTAGGGGTCGTGCCGGGTGCCCAGGCCGCGCAGGGCGATCGTGGCCGTCTGCCCCGGCACCAGCGCGGCCACCTCGACACCCGGATAGGCGGCGGCGACCTGCGGATCGCGTGCCAGCAGGGCGCGGACCTCCCGGTCGCCGAGTCCCGCGCGCGGGTGCACGGTCAGCGCGGCGGGCACACCGATCCGCTCCGGGCTGCTGTGGAAGCGGTCGAGGGTGGTCCAGGCGCTCATCGCCACCACGATCAGCAGCAGCGGCAGCGCCAGCCGGGCGACCGTGGCCAGGGAGCGGGCCGGCCGTGAGAAGGCGGTGTGCAGGCCGAGGACCAGGGGCGCGGGCACGTTGATCTCCAGGGCGCGTCGCAGCGGCGCGGCCAGCCGCCTCCCGGAGCCGCCCCGGACGGCGCTCGGCGCACGGCCCGCGCGACCGGCGGGCCGTGCGCCGGGCACCGGCGGGACGCGGCCCGCGCGCCAGGCCGCGAGCCCCGTCGTCGCCGCGATGAACAGCACCGCGCCCGCCGGGACGGCCAACTGCGTCGGCGTGTGGCCGGGCAGCACCCGCCACATCCGGACGGCGTCCCCCAGCCGGCCCGGGACCCCGCTGCCGAGCGCGTCCGTCAGCGCGACGGCCGCGACGGCGCCGGACAGGGCGTACGCGATGTGCTGCGAGAGGAAGACCCGTACCACCTGGCTGGGGGTGAAGCCGACCGCCTTCAGGACGGATATGTCGCGCAGGTGCCCGCGGATGCGGGTGGCGATCGCCCCGTGCACGGCGAACCCGGCGGCCACCAGCGCGCCGAGGCCGAACAGCCCCAGCACCTGGCCCAGCAGCCGGTTGTCGCCCTGGGCCTCGGCGCGGGCCTGCTGCCAGGTGGCGACCTCGCCGATGGCGCCCGAGCCGAGGACCGTGACGGCGCGCTGCACCGCGTAGTCCGTCTCGGCGGGGTCGGCCAGCCGCAGTCCGACGACCTGGCCGGTGGGACGGTGCACGGCGGCGGGCAGCGCCCAGACGAGACCGGGCTGCTCACCCGGGCGGTAGCGGGCCTCGGCGGTCTCCGCGATCCCGGCCACGGTGAGCGTTCCGCCGCCGTCCGGCAGCGAGAGCCTGTCGCCGGGGCCGGCCAGCAGGGCGCGGGCCAGGCGGCTCTCCAGGACCACGCCGTCGGGCGCGGCGGCGTCCAGCCAGTGCCCGGCGGTGAGCAGTGGACGGCCGACCGAGGGGAGCCCGGAGGTGGCCCGCAGCTCCACGGTGGCGCGGGCGCCGCGGGCGCCGAGGGTGGTCACGGCGGTGGCGTAGGGCCCGGCCACCCCCTCGACCCCGGCCACGGCCCTGAGCCTGCCGAGATCGGTGGCGGTGCCGGTGTGGATCCACACGTGGGCGCCGCGGGTCTGGGAGAAGACCCGCTGCCAGGGGTTGGTGGCGTAGCCGAACAGCGCGGCGGCCAGCAGCAGCGACACCACCACTCCGGCGGTGGCGAGCACGAGGAAGAGCGCCTCGCCGCGGTGCGCGCGCAGGTCGGAGTGTGCCCAGCGCAAGGTGGCGCGCATGAGATCCAGCCCTTCCGGTGGGTCCGAGAGATCGGTGCGTGTCGGGGTGCGGCCGTACGGCGGTGAGCGGGCTCGTCAGTCCTTGAGCTCCAGCACGCCCGAGGTGCCGGGCCGGCGCGCGGGGGCGGTGTCGAGCTGGGCGTCGTCGGCGATCCGGCCGTCGAAGAAGCTGATGACCCGGCCGGCGGCGCTCGCCAGCCGGGCGTCATGGGTGACCAGCACGATCGTCTGCCCCCGCTGGTGGAAGCGGGACAGCAGCCGCATCACCTCGCGGGTGCCCTTGCTGTCCAGGCTGCCGGCGGGCTCGTCGGCCAGCAGCAGCGGCGGATGGTTGACCAGGGCGCGCGCCAGGGCGACCCGCTGCTGCTCGCCGCCCGACAGCTCGCCCGGCATGCTGCGTTCCTTGCCGGCGATGCCCAACTCGGCGAGCAGCGCCTCCCGTTCGGCGCGGGCGCGGCGGGGCGGCACGCCGGCGAGGAGGGCCGGAAGCTCCACGTTGTCGGCGACCGACAGGTTGGAGACGAGGTTGAAGAACTGGAAGACGATGCCGATGCGGCGCCGGCGCTCCACCGCCCAGCGGGTCTCCCGCCAGGCGTCGGTGCGTTCGCCGCCCAGCCAGAGGCTGCCGCTGTCGGGCTGCTGGAGCCCGCCGAGCAGGTGCAGCAGCGTGGACTTGCCCGCCCCCGAGGGGCCGGTGATCGCCACGAACTCGCCCTGGCGGACGCACAGATCGACCCCGCGGACGGCGTGTGCCGGACCGCTCTCGCCGTGGTGCGTCCTGACCAGGCCCTCGGCGCGCAGCACGGGAGCGGGGCCGTCACTCACTCCAGGTCCTCCAGCTCTTCCTGGCACCTTTCCAGCCAGTCGAGGTCTGCCTGAAGGTGCAGCATCGCACCCTCGATGAGGAGGTGGGCGATGCGGTTGTCCCGGTCTTCCGCGGCGGCCAGCTTCGACAGGTCGCGCATCGAGTTGAGGTACTGGCGCCGCTGCTTGTTGATCAGCGCGATCTGGTCGGCGATGCCGGTCCGCGGGGCGAGGGCCAGCTTCATGAAGAAGTCGTCCCGCACCCGTGGTTCGTCCTCGGGCCTGTCGTACCAGGCGCGGAGCTCGTCCTGCCCGGTCGGGGTGAGGCGGTACACCTTCTTGTTGGGCCGGCTGGACTGTTCGATGTCCTCGCCCTCGATGAGTCCCTGCTTCTCGAGGCGGCCGAGGGTCACGTAGATCTGGCCGACGTTCGGCTGAGGGTACGCGGAGCCCAGCAGTTGCTCAAGGCCCTGCTTGAGCTCGTAGCCGTGGGCAGGTCCCCGGGCCAGGAGGGCAAGGAGGGGCAGGCGCACTACCGTCGTCCTCCTGTCCTCGTAAAGTGTCCCTGGATCTAGTATCGCCCATACCTAACGGGTATACATGGCCTTCGAGCCGTGGTGACACCGCCGGCGGCCACCGACGACGCCGGCGCACAGGGAGGAACCTATGCGGTGGCTCAGGGCCGCGGGTAGGTGCCTCCTCGTTCTGGGCGTCGTCCTGACCGGGTGCGTGTCGTCGAACGGCCCGTCCGCCGACGCCGGGGACGGGCGGGGGCCGCTCACGCTGGCCACCGCCGGGGACCTCACCGGCTATCTGGGCACCGTGCTGGACGGGTGGAACCGGACCCATCCGGGGGAGCGGGTGACGCTCGTGGAGCTGCCCGACTCCGCCGACGAGACCCACGCGCAGATGGTCACCGACCTGCGCGGCGGCGACCGCAGCCGGTTCGACGTCCTCAACATCGACGTCACCTGGACCGCGGAGTTCGCGGCCGCCGGGTGGATACGGCCGCTGGACCCCGGCCGCTTCCCGCTCGGCTCCTTCCTGCGGCCGGTCGTGGACACCGCGACCTACGACGGCCGGCTCTACGCGGTGCCCTACGTCACCAACGCCGGACTGCTGCTGTACCGCAAGGACGTCCTCGCGAAGGCGGGCGTGCCGCCGCCGCGGACCTGGGCCGAGCTGGAACGGGACGCGAAGACCATCGCGCCGAAGTACGGACTGGACGGCTACGCGGGCCAGTTCCTGCCCTACGAGGGCCTGACGGTGAACGCCGCCGAGGCCGTCTACTCGGCGGGCGGCACCATCCTCGGCGACGAGGGCGACCGGGTCACGGTGAACTCCGCGGCGGCCCGGGAGGGCATCGACTTCCTGGCCCGCGGCGTACGGGAGGGCTGGATCCCGAAGCAGGCCCTGTCGTACAAGGAGGAGGAGTCCAAGCAGGCGTTCCAGGACGGCCGGCTGCTCTTCCTGCGCAACTGGTCCTACGCGTACGCCGTCGCCTCGGCCCCCGGCTCCCCGGTCGCCGGGAAGATCGGCGCCGTGCGGCTGCCGGGCCCCGACGGGCTGGGCACCAGCGTGCTCGGCGGCTCCGACCTGGCCGTCAACTCCCATGCGCGGCACCCCGATTCGGCCGCCCGCCTGATCGCGTACCTGACCAGTGAGCAGGTCCAGCGCCAGGTGCTCACCCTCGGCGCGCTGCCGCCCGTACGGGCCGCCCTGTACGAGGACCCGGCGCTGGTGCGGCGCTTCCCCTACCTGCCCACGCTGCGCGCGAGCGTGCTCTCCGCGGCGCCGCGGCCCAAGAGCCCGCGGTACGGCCAGGTGAGCCTGGTGGTGCAGGCGGTCGTGCGCGACGCGATGACCGGACACGAGACGCCCGAGGCGGCGGTCCGGCGGCTGGCCCGCGAACTCGCCGCGGTGCCGCAGCGCTAGAACGGCACCTCAGACCTTTCTAGTTACTTGTTAGGTAACGCGCAGGTCTCATCTGACGCCCTTCCGGGCTGATTTGTCGCCATAAACTCCCCCTGCTCACGCGCCGGTTTCGCGCATCTCGTTGACACGTCCCAGACACGCTTACTTAACATGCATGCATAACCACCAGGCACCAGAGACAGGCAGTGGGTTGAACATGCACCGTTGGTGGCGCGACGCGGTCATCTACCAGGTGTACGTCCGCAGCTTCCTGGACAGCACCGGAGACGGCATCGGCGACCTCGCCGGAGTCCGCGCCGGACTGCCGTACCTGAAGAAGCTCGGCGTCGACGGGATCTGGCTGAGCCCCTTCTACCCCTCGCCGCAGCACGACCACGGCTACGACGTCGCCGACTACCGCGACGTCGACCCGGTCTTCGGCGACCTCGACGAGTTCGACCGGCTCATGGCGGCGGCCCGCCGGCTCGGCATCCGGGTGCTGCTCGACATCGTGCCCAACCACTGCTCCTCGGAGCACCCGTGGTTCCGCGAGGCCCTCGCCGCGCCGCCCGGCAGCCCCGAGCGCGCCCGCTTCCACTTCGCCGACGGCCGCGGACCCGACGGCGCCGAACCGCCCAACAACTGGCACGCCATGTTCGGCGGCCCCGCCTGGACCCGGATCACCGAGGCCGACGGCCGCCCCGGCCAGTGGTACCTGCACATGTTCACGCCCGACCAGCCCGACTGGAACTGGCGCGAACCCGAGATCGCCGCCGAGTTCGACCGCGTCCTGCGCTTCTGGCTGGACCGGGGCGTCGACGGCTTCCGCATCGACGTCGCCGCCGGCCTCTACAAACACCCCGCACTGCCCGACTCCGACGACCCGGAGGCCGACGCCCGCACCCGCGACTCGGTCAACCCGCTCGCCTGGAACCAGCCCGAGGTGCACGACGTCTGGCGGCACTGGCGGTCGGTCTGCGAGGAGTACGCGGCCCGGGACGGCTCCGAACGCCTCCTCGTCGGCGAGGTCTCCGTCCCCACCGCCCGCGAACACGCCCGGTACGTCCGCCCCGACGAACTCCACCAGGCGTTCTTCTTCGACCTGCTCGGCGCCCCCTGGGACGCCGACGCCTTCCGCAAGGTCATCGCCGAGGCCATGCAGGACATCGCCGGCACCGGCTCCACCGTCACCTGGGTCCTCAACAACCACGACCAGGTCCGCACGGTCACCCGCTACGGCGAACCCACCCCCGAGGGCAGCGGCCTCGGCCCGGCTCGCGCCCGCGCCGCCGCGCTGCTCATGCTGGCGCTGCCCGGAGCCGCGTACATCTACCAGGGCGAGGAGCTGGGCCTGCCCGAGGTCGTCGACCTGCCCGACGACGTCCTCACCGACCCCATCTTCCGCCGCACCGGCAGCCGCGCCCGCATCCGCGACGGCTGCCGGGTGCCGCTGCCCTGGTCGGGCCAGGCGTCCCCGTTCGGCTTCACCCCCGGAGCCGAGAGCGCCAAGCCCTGGCTCCCGCAGCCCGAGTACTTCGCCGAGTACGCCACCGACCGCGCCCTCGCCGACACCCGCTCCTTCTGGCACCTGTACCGCGACGGACTCCAACTGCGTGCCGCACTGGCTCAGTTGGGCGAGGGCGAGCTGCGCTGGCTGGACAGCCCGCCCGGCGTGCTCGGCTTCGTCCGCGGCGACGGCCTGGTGTGCGCCGTCAACTTCGGTACGTCACCGACCCCCGCGCCGGTCCCCGGCACCCCGCTCCTGGCCAGCGGCCCCACTCCGGCCGGGATCCTCCCCGGCTCGACCGCCGCCTGGTGGATCAACGACCTCTGAACAACCAGCAGTCGACAGCACTCGAAGGGACATCAACGATGATGCGACGCCGTACGACCCTGCTCACCAGCTGCACCGCCCTCGTCCTCGCGCTCGGCGCCACCGCCTGCGGCAGCGGCGACCCCGTCTCCGCGGGCGGCGGCGACAAGGCGCTCAGCGGCCAGACCGTCACCGTGGCCGGCGTCTGGTCCGGCACCGAGCAGAAGAACTTCCAGAAGGTCCTGGACGCGTTCAGCGCCAAGACCGGCGCCAAGACCCAGTTCGTCTCCACCGGCGACAACGTCTCCACCGTCGTCGGCAGCAAGATCGAGGGCGGCAACGCACCCGACGTCGTCATGGTCCCGCAGGTCGGCGTCCTCCAGCAGTTCGCCAAGGAGGGCTGGCTGACCCCGCTGTCCGCCACCGCCGAGAAGTCCGTCGAGGCCGGCTACGCCCCCGTCTGGAAGAACTACGGCAGCGTCGACGGCACCCTCTACGGCCTCTACTTCAAGGCCGCCCACAAGTCGACCGTCTGGTACAGCCCCGACGCGTTCAGCCAGGCCGGCGTCAAGCCGCCCGCCTCCTACGACGACATGCTCAAGGTCGGCCACACCCTCTCCGACTCCGGCCTCGCGGCCTTCTCGGTCGGCGGCCAGGACGGCTGGACCCTGACCGACTGGTTCGAGAACGTCTACCTCTCCCAGGCCGGACCCGAGAAGTACGACGCCCTCGCCGCCCACAAGCTGCCGTGGACCGACCCCTCCGTCGTCACCGCGCTCACCACCCTCGGCAAGCTGTTCAAGGACAGGGAACTCGTCGCCGGCGGCCAGAAGGAAGCGCTGAACACCGACTTCCCGAGCTCCGTGGAGAAGGTCTTCGGTCCCAAGCCCGACGCGGGCATGGTCTACGAGGGCGACTTCGTCGCCGGCGTCGCCCACGACCAGTTCGGCAGGACCATCGGCAAGGACGCTGACTTCTTCCCCTTCCCCGCCGTCGGCACCGGCAAGGCACCCGTCGTCAGCGGCGGCGACGCGGCCGTCGTCCTCAAGGACGGCAAGAACGCCAAGGCCGGCATGAAGCTCCTCGAATACCTCGCCACCCCCGAGGCCTCCGCCGTGTGGGCCAAGGCCGGCGGCTACCTCTCCCCGAACAAGGACCTCCCGCTCGACTCCTACGCCGACGACGTCACCCGCGCCACCGCCAAGTCCCTCGTCGACGCCGGCGACTCGGTCCGCTTCGACATGTCCGACCAGGCCCCCGCGGCCTTCGGCGGCACCAAGGGCGCCGGCGAGTGGAAGCTCCTCCAGGACTTCCTGCGCGACCCCTCCGACCCCAAGGGCACCGCGGCCAAGCTGGAAGCGGCCGCGGCCAAGGCCTACAAGGGCTGACGCGTCATGACATCCACCCTGGTCAAGCAGACGGTGAGCCCGCCGTCCGCCGGACCCGCCGAAAGGGCCCGCCGTTCCCGGCGGCGGGCCCGGGCCGTCGCCCTGCTCTTCGTCCTCCCGGCGCTGCTCCTGCTGGGCGCCCTCGTCGTCTACCCCGTGCTGTTCTCCGTCGGCCGCAGCTTCTTCGACGCCTCCGGCGACCGCTTCGTCGGCGCCGACAACTACACCGAGATGTTCCGCGACCCGGCCACCCTCAAGGCCGTACGCAACACGGCGATCTGGGTCGTCGTCGCCCCGACCCTGCTCACGGGCCTCGGCCTGGTCCTGGCCGTCCTGGTGGAGAAGGTCCGCTGGGCGACCGCCTTCAAGCTGCTGCTGTTCATGCCGATGGCCGTGTCCTTCCTCGCCGCGGGCATCGTCTTCCGCCTCGCCTACGACGAGGACCCCGCCAAGGGCGTCCTCAACGCGGCCGTCGTCAGCGTCCACGACGCGTTCAAGTCCACCTCCGCGTACCCGACGGCACGGGCCCGCGACGGCCACGGCCTCACCGCGGACCGGGACGGCTCCTACCGCACGGACCGGCCGGTGTCACCGGGCACCGCCGTGGACCTCGGCATGGTGGGCGTCGCCCCCGGCGACATCCCCGGCGACGCGCGCCCGGCGTACGCGGCCGCACAGCGTCCCGCGGCGGCCGACGAGGTCAGCGGAGTCGTCTACCTGGACTTCACCCCCGGCGGGGGAGGGGAACAGGGCAAGGTCGACCGCGCGGAGAACGGACTGCCGAGGATGCGCGTCGAGGCGGTCGCCGCGGACGGCACCACCGCCGGTACGGCGACCACGGCAGCCGACGGCTCCTACCGCTTCACCGGCCTCAAGACGGCGGCCACGTACACCCTGCGCCTCCCCGCCTCCAACTTCGCCCAGCCCTACCAGGGCGTCTCCTGGCTCGGCCCGGCCCTGGTCACCCCCGCCATCATCGGCGCCTACCTGTGGATCTGGACCGGCTTCGCGATGGTCCTGATCGGCGCCGGCCTCACGGCGCTGCCGCGCGACGCCCTGGAGGCGGCGCGGATGGACGGCGCCAACGAGTGGCAGATCTTCCGGCGCATCACCGTCCCGCTGCTGGCACCCGTCCTGACCGTGGTCTTCGTGACGCTGGTCATCAACGTGATGAAGGTCTTCGACCTCGTCTACATCATCGCGCCAGGACCGGTGCAGGAGGACGCGACCGTGCTGGCCACCCAGATGTGGCTGGTGTCGTTCGGCGGCGGCAACAACCAGGGCCTGGGCAGCGCGCTCGGCGTCCTCCTCCTCCTGCTGGTCGTCCCGGCGATGGCCTTCAACGTCCGCCGCTTCCGAAGGAGTCAGCGATGAACGCGATCCGCCGCGGCCTCGGCAACGGCCTGGTGCAGGCCTTCCTGGTGCTGATCGGCCTGGTGTGGCTCACCCCGCTGGCCGGCCTGCTCCTGTCGTCCCTGCGGTCGGCGCAGGACACGGCGAAGGGCGGCTGGTGGACGGTGTTCTCCAGCCCCGGGCAGCTGTCCTTCGCCAACTACACGGCGCTGCTGAAGAACTCCGGCATGACGCAGTCGCTGTGGAACACGGTGCTCATCTCGGTGCCGGCCACGTTCCTGGTGGTGGTCATCGCGGCCCTGGCCGGCTACGCCTTCGCCTGGCTCGACTTCCCCGGCCGGGACGGCGTCTTCCTGGTGGTGGTCGCCCTCCTGGTCGTCCCGGTCCAGATCGGCCTCCTGCCCGTCGCCAAACTCTTCGGCGAACTGGGCCTGTTCGGCTCGATCCCGGGCGTGGTCCTCTTCCACGTGGCCTACGGCCTGCCGTTCGCGGTGTTCCTGCTGCGGAACTACTTCGCGGAGATGCCGAAGGAGATGCTGGAGGCGGCCCGCATGGACGGCGGCAGCGAGTGGCGCATCTTCGTCCAGCTGGTCCTCCCGGTGGGCCGCCCGGCCATCGCCAGCCTCGCCGTCTTCCAGTTCCTCTGGGTCTGGAACGACATGCTGGTCGCCCTCCTCTTCGCGGACAGCTCCTCCCAGCCACTGACGGTGGAACTCCAGTCCCAGATCCGCCAGTTCGGCAGCAACATCGACGTACTGGCGCCGGGGGCGTTCGTGTCGCTGGTGGTACCGGTGGTGGTGTTCTTCGCCTTCCAGAAGCATTTCGTGCAGGGGGTCATGGCGGGGTCGGTGAAGTAGCGGCCGCACAGCCCGCGGCAGCCGGTCCTGACGTCCAGGGCCGGCTGTTCGCCGTTCCGTCTGCCGACCAAGACGTTCGGATCAGCAGGGGATTCGGCCGGCCCCGGGCCTCCCCCGGCCTGGCGACTCGCGCAGGCTCGCTGTCGCCACGCCTCGCCGCGATGCCGGAGCCCGGCCGCGGCAGGGGGGCCAGGACTCCGGTCACGGGAGGAGCGCGGCACAGGGGCGCGGCACGGGCGGTCACGTCGACCTTCAGGACGGTGTCGGCGTCAGCCGGACCAGGTCCGGGCCGCCGCGCCAGGTCGGGGCGCACCGCACGATGTCGTGGAAGAAACGATCGACCTCAGGCCCGTGGCGAACGGGGCCGTCCCCCACGACCCCTTCGTCGTCGTCGCCCGGACCCGGCCGGTTCCCCGTCATGAGCGGCGGCCGACAGGGAACCGGCGAGGGGCGGGGGTCGTGGCGGTACCACCTGGGGGATGGCCGCCCCGGCACGGCCCGCCCTCGTGCGCCGCCGTCGGGGACCGGCAGCGGCACCCGGAGACGAGACCGGCCCCGGCCCCCACCAGGACCGGGACCGGTCTCCGCGGAGCACGTGCCCGCCGCCCCCACGGCGACCGAGCACGTGACGCCCGCGGGCCGCCGTCCCGCGGAAGCGGAGGACGGCTGCCCGCACCCCACCGCTGACGGGACGCAACAGACGGGGGCGCGCCGGTGCGCGAGGCCGGTCCTGACCACCGGCCGGCGCGACGAGCGTCGCAGCCGCCGTCGCCGCGCGGCAAGCGCCAGCCGGTCAAGGTGCCCCATGAGGCACCGGCGGCGGACCGGTCAGGCAGTCCACGACGCGCGGGGCCGATGGCCGAGGACGCGTGCAGATGTGGGGTGACTCACATAATTTAACATTCAACGACCACCTCGTTTAATGTTCAACGAGTGTCCGACGTGCGGGCACGGATCACAAGATTGCGACCTGCCATGGGCATCTTCAGCCGCAACCGAACGAACGAATCCCAGGAAACGGAGAACACCACCGTGAGCACCCCGATCAAGGTAGCTGTCGTCTACTACTCCTCCACCGGCACGATCGCCGAGGTCGCCAAGGAGATGGCGCAGTACGCCGAGAAGGCAGGTGCCGAGGTGCGTCTGCTCAAGGCGGCCGAGCTGGCCCCGCAGGCGGCCATCGACTCCAACCCGGCCTGGGCCGCCAACGCCGTCGCCACCGCCGCCCTCCCGGAGGCCACCGCGGACGACATCGAGTGGGCCGACGCCGTGATCTTCGGCTCCCCCACCCGCTTCGGCAACATCGCCTCGCAGCTCAAGCAGTTCATCGACACCCTCGGCGGCCTCTGGGCGCAGGGCAAGCTCGCGAACAAGGTCTACAGCGGCTTCACGTCGTCCGCCACCGTGCACGGCGGCCAGGAGTCCACCCTCCTCGCCCTGTACACCTCCTTCCACCACTTCGGCGGCATCGTGGTCGCCCCGGGGTACACCCACGCCTCGAAGTTCGCCGACGGCAACCCGTACGGCACCTCGCACGTCGACGCGCAGGGCAACAACCCGGTGGACGACACGACCCGTGAGGCCGCGCGCGTGCAGGCCGAGCGCGTCGTGCACATCGCGACCGCCCTGAAGGCCGGCCTCTCCGCCTGAGTCCGCCCAGCCGCCGGCCACCGCGCCGGCGCCCGGTACCGGCCCGTCCACGAGCGATCGACCCGCCCGCGGACGGGCCGCCGCGTGCGGGGGGCGCCCCGCCTGCCCGCCGTGGAACCCGGAGTTCTCGCGCGAACGGCGGCCGCCCGGCGCGGCGAGCGGCGCCTCGGCCGTCCGGCCGCCCGTCCCGCCCCGGCGCCCTCGCCGAAGCCCTCGCCCGAGACCAGCAGCGGGTCGAACATCACGACGACGCCCGCGAGGACCAGGAACAGGACCGGGCCGATGAGCATCGGGACCGGCACCTTCGCCGGCGACGGCCCCGAGTCCGCCGCCCCCTGGACGTGCGGGTGGACGCCCACACCGGCCATCGCGATGGCGTGCATGCCGCTGACGGCCGCCCCCATGACGAGACTGGCGCCGAGGCTGGGCAGGAAGCCGCGGACACTCACCGCGGCCCAGAGCGCCGCCGTCGCGGCGGCCACCGGCGACGACGACGGACAGCGCGACGACGCCGGGCCTGCTTTCAAGTCCGCATTCGCGGTCGACGACCGCGTATTCCGTCCCGGCGCGGGCGGTGGTGAATTCCCTTGCCCTTTCGGGCGTTTACGCTGCCCGAAGGCGAATTCCGCAGCACACGCCGCGGCCTCCGCCGGGAAATAGAATCGACCGACCATGCGCTTTCAGATCCTCGGGCCCCTCCGGCTCTGGCGGGGCTCCGCCGACGTGCGACTCGGCCCTCCCAAACAGCGGGCCCTGTTGGCCCTGCTGCTGGCGCACGCCGGCCAGCCGGTGCCGCTGCACGAGATCGTGGACGCGCTGTGGCACGAGGACCCCCCGGCGACGGCGGCCAACGTGGTGCACCGCCACGTCGCCGCGCTGCGCCGGCTGCTCGAACCCGAGCTGGTCTCCGGCACCGCCTCCAGCCGTCTGGTCCGCGCCTCGGGCGGCTACGCCCTCCAGGTCTCCGGTGACGAACTGGACCTGCTGCGGTTCCGGGCGCTGTGCGAGGACGCCAGGGACGCGGCACGGCGGGCCGACCCGGCGCGGGCCGTGGAGTCGCTGGTCGAGGCGCTGGACCTGTGGCGGGGCCCCTCCGCGTCCGGGATCCCTCCCGAGGTGCGCGCCCTGCCGGTCTTCACGGCCATCGACGACGAGCACGTCGTGGCCGTGAAGGAGGCCGCCGGGCACCTGCCCACCGCCGGTGCCGCACTTACCGAACGCGTCCTGGTCACGCTGCGCCAGTCCGCCGCCCACCACCCGTTCGACGAGGCGCTGCAGGCCCGGCTCGTCGAGCTGCTGGCCGCCGCGGGGCGTCAGGCGGAGGCGCTGGAGACGTACCGCACGGTGCGGGCCCGCCTCGCCGAGGAGATCGGCCTCGACCCCGGCCCCGAACTCCGCGCGGCACACCGCGCCGCACTGGAGCAGTCACGGCCACCGGCCGGTGATCCGGCGGAAGCGGCGGCGGCGAGACCGGCACGGACCCCGTCGGCCGCCCCGGCACGGGATCGTCGGACACTCGCGTCCGACCCGTCCGCACCGGCCGCCCTCTCCCCCGCGGCCGCCACCGCCCTCGTCACCGACCCGGCCGCTCCCCCCGCCACCGCCTCGGGCCCGGCCGCCGACGCCCCCGAGCCCACGCATCCCGCTCAACTCCCCCGGGACTTGCGCGCCTTCGCAGGCCGCGGTGCCGAGCTGGAGCACCTGGACACGTTGGTGCCGGGGCCGGGTGAACCCGCACAGGCCGTCGTCATCAGCGGTATGGCCGGCGTCGGCAAGACCACGCTCGCCGTGCACTGGGCCAACCGCCTCGCCCCCCGCTTCCCCGACGGGCAGGTCTACGTGGACCTGCGCGGCTTCCATCTGAGCGGGGCGGCGATGAGCGGGGCCGAGGCGCTGCGCGCGCTGCTCGACGCCTTCGGCGTGCCCGTCGGCCGCATCCCCGCGGAACTGGGCGCGCAGGCCGCGGCCTACCGCCGGCTGCTGGCCGGCCGGCGCGTCCTCGTCGTCCTGGACAACGCCCTCGACTCCGAGCAGGTACGTCCGCTCCTGCCGGCGCCGGACGGCTGCCTGGCCGTCGTCACCAGCCGCCACCAGCTCCAGGGGCTGATGGCCGTCGAGGGCGCGCACGCGCTCACCCTGCGGCAGCCGGACGAGGACGAGGCCCGCGCGCTCCTCGGCCGGCGGCTCGGCGAGGACCGCGTCGCCCGCGAGGAGGGGGCGGCCTCCGAGATCATCGGCCTGTGCGAGCGGCTGCCGCTGGCGCTGGCCGTCGTCAGCGCCCGCGCGGCGCTCAACCCCGGATATCCGCTGGCGGCGATCGCCGGTGAACTGCGCGCGGGCCACGGCAGTCTCGACGCGTTCTCCGGGGAGCCGCCCCTCGCCGACGTGCGCTGCGTCTTCTCCTGGTCCTACCGGGCGCTGACCCCGGAGGCGGCCCGGCTCTTCCGGCTGCTCGCCCTGCACCCGGGTCCCGACTGCTCGGTCGCCGCCGCGGCCGGACTGGCCGCCGTCCGGCCACGCCAGGTGCGCGCCCAGCTGACCGAGCTGGTCAGGGCGCACCTGCTGTCCGAGAACGAGCCCGGCCGGTACTCCCTGCACGGCCTGCTGCGCGCCTACGCCGCGGAACTCGTCGAGGAGCTCGACTCCCGCCAGGACGCCGAAGCGGCGCACACCCGGCTGCTCGACCACTACCTGCACAGCGCGCACGCGGCGGAGGCCGCCCTCGCCCCGCACCGCGAGCGGATTTCCCTGCACCGCCCGGCCCCGCACACGCTGCCCGAGCGGTTCCCCGACCAGAAGGCCGCGGCCGACTGGTTCGACCGTGAACGCGCGGTGCTGCTGGCCGCCGTCGACCACGACGTCCGCCGCGGCGACGGCGGCTACGGCTGGCGGCTGGCGGCCGTGCTGGAGCTGTACCTGGACCGCAACGGACGCTGGCAGCAGCAGCGGACCGTCCAGACGGCCGCCGTCACCGCGGCCCAGCGCGGGGGCGACCTGACGGGCCAGGCGCACGGCCACCGGGCGCTCGGCTTCGCGCTGAGCCGGCTGGGGCAGTGGGACGGGGCCGACGAACACCTGCACCGCGCGCTCCAGTTGTCCGAGGAGCTGCGCGACACGTGCGGCCAGGCCCGCGTCCACCGGTACTGGGCGTTCGTCGCCAACCGGCACGGCCGGCACGCCGACGCGCTGGACCACTACCGGCAGGCGCTGGAGCTGTACCGCTCCGCCGGCCACCTCAACGCCGAGGGGAGCGTGCACAACGAGGTGGGCTGGACGTACCTGCTGCTGGGCGCGTACGACAAGGCGCTGGACGAGTGCGGACGTTCGCTGGCCGTCCACCGGAAGACCGGCGACCCCAACGGCGAGGCGGCGGCCTGGGACAGCCTGGGCGTCGCCCACCTTCGGCTGGGACGGCTCGACCGGGCGCTGGACGGCTTCCGTCACGCGCTCGCGCTGTACCGGCGGATCCGGGACTCCTATCTGGAGGCCGACACGCTCGCCCACATCGCCGACACGCATCTCGCGGCGGGGCGGACCGAGAACGCCGCCAAGGCGCTCGGGCAGGCGCTGGAGATCCTGGAGGGCATCGGTCATCCGGACGCCGAGGGCGTCCGGGGCAGACTCCTCGAACTGGGCTGAACCGCAGGCCGGCGCGGACCGTGTACCACCTGGCGGCACGGTGCGGAGCGGTACCGACGGTGCCGTGAGGGCCGGCCGTGGGCCGCCCTCCCTCCGGCGTGCGCCCGGTCAGGATTCCGTCAGTTTTCCGGCGGCACCGGCTGCCTACGATCGCGCGGAAACAGGCACGAGAACGCGTCGTGCCCGTCGGCGACGAGCCTCGAACCGGTTCGCCCGGCGCTCCGACTCCGCCCGTGCGCACCGCGCCGGAGGGCGGAACCCTGCCCCACGGGATTGACATGACTTGCGCTCTCGCGCCGGCCGAGCCTCCGACGGCACCTCGCGACCACCTTCTGCGGGCACTGGCGGCCGACCACACCAAACCGCTGCTGGCCTACGTCGAACGCATGCTGCGGGACCGCCACACGGCGGAGGACATCGTGCAGGAGACCCTGATCAGGGCCTGGCACCACGCGGAGCGGCTGTACGAGAACGAGGGGTCGGTGCACGGCTGGCTGCTGACCGTGGCCCGCAATCTCACCATCGACCGGATACGCAGCGCCTATCACCGTCATGAGTCCCCGGGCTCGGAGTATCCGGGCCCGGAGTTCGCGGGGGTGCTGGAGGACGACCACGCCGACACGGTGGCGGCCTCGGTGGACGCCGTGTCGCTGCTGCGGCATCTCTCCCGGGAGCACCGGGAGGTGCTGGTGCACACGTACCTCAACGACAGGACCGTGCAGGAGACCGCCAGGATCCTCGGGGTCCCCGCGGGTACCGTCAAGTCGCGGCAGCACTACGCACTTCGGCAGCTGCGGCTCCGGGCGCACGCGCGGGCGGCCGCGGACGCGCGGGCCGCCTGAGGCCTCACAGCAGGCCGTTGCGCAGGGCGAAGGCGACCGCGTGGACGCGGTTGCGCAGGCCGTGGCGCGCGATGATCTCGTGGATGATGTATTTGACGGTTCGTTCCGAGTAGTGGAGAGCGGCGGCGATCTCCGTCGTGCTGAACCCCGCGGCCAGTTGCCGCAGCACCGCCAGTTCCCTGGTGGTGAGGGACGACGACGCGTCGTCGGCGCCGGCGCCCTGGTCGTTCCACTGCCGGTTACGGATCTGCTCCAGCAGTGATCCCAGCAGGGACTGGGGCAGCGACGCGGCGCCGCGGGCCACCGCGCACAGCATCTCGGTGATGTCGGCGAGGGTGGTCCGCTCACGGGACATGAAGGCCACGAGGCCGAGCCCGACCACGCGGACGAGCTGTTCGGCGGTGGGCCGGTTGGCCACGAGGACGAGCCGGGGCGCCCCGGCCGGGTCCTCCGGGCAGTAACGCTTCAGCACCGCGAACGTCCTCTCGCCGAGGTCGTCCGTGATGAGCAGCAGGACGTCCGGTCGTTCCTCGGCGTCCGTCGGCAGTACGTGTACACGATCGTCGGCGATGAGATGTGCTTCGACGCCCTGCGCAGTCAGTCTGTCTTCTGCCAGGACGGTCACCTGCATGGGTCGCGACGGTTCAGAGCCGCTCACCTGGCGTCCTTTCCTGTTTCCGGATGGTGCTCGATTCGTGGGGCTGCGGGTCCGCTCACGCCGTCCCGCCCGGAGGCCGTAGGGCCTGCAGGCCGGTACGGCGTCCGGGTGGGACGGTGCGCGGGAGGTCCGCCGGGTGGCGTCAGAGGGTCTTGATCTGGCCGCCGTCGATGACGATCTCGGCGCCGGTGATGTTGGCGGCGAGGGGGGAGGCGAGGTAGAGGGTGAGGTCGGCGACCTCGGTGGCTTCGGTGATGCGGCCGGACGTGATGCCCATGCTCTGGGGTACGACGGTGTCG